>DAOVBM010000003.1 GCA_030670545.1 Candidatus Woesearchaeota archaeon | reverse complement strand
TATGCAAATTATTGAATTATAAATACCAATAAAAGCCAGGAACTATCATTTCAAAACGAAAACATTATAAACATGTTACCTATGGAATTAATCATGGCTAAGTCATTATTAGAAATAAGATTTCATGGCAGGGGAGGCCAGGGCGCCAAGACTGCTGCCCAGCTTATTGCAGAAGCTGCTTTGCAGCAGGGAAAACAGGTCCAGGCATTTCCAGAGTATGGGCCTGAAAGGATGGGTGCTCCAGTCAGGGCTTATGTGAGAATATCTGACAAGCCTATCAAAAGCTATGCTCCAGTCACAAATCCAGATATTGTTGTAGTTATAGATTCAACATTGATAAAGACAATAGATGTTGCAGAAGGCCTTGGTGAAAAAGGCATACTAATCATAAATTCAGACAAAACTCCTGAAGATATAAGAAAAGAGATTGATAGGTTTAAGGGAAAAATTGCAGCAATTGACGGAACATCATTATCAATGAAATACCTGAAAAAGAACATACCAAATACTCCTTTGCTGGGAGCTCTTGTAAAAACAACAGGCATTGTAAAGCTTGAAGTGCTTAAAAAGAAGATAGAAGATCATTTCCTTTGCAAATTAGGAAAAGAAAAGACACAGGCAAATATAGATATGGTCGAAGAGGCTTACAGGACATCATGATATCAAAAAAAAAAGATACAGCAAAAAAGATTCCAATTGGAGGAATGATTACAGAAGCAGGTTCATCAGCCAGATTCAGAACAGGCAGCTGGAAATCCAAAAGACCTGTTATAGATGAATCAAGATGCATACACTGCATGGCCTGCGTACAGTTTTGTCCTGAAAACTGCATATTAATAAAAAATGGAAAGAGAGGGGATATTGACCTTGACTACTGCAAGGGCTGCGGCATATGCGCAAACCAGTGTCCTGTAAAATGCATTGATATGATTCAAGAAAGCAAGTTTGAAGAAAAATAGAATTCAAATTAAAATAAAAATGGCAAAAGCAAGATTCAAAGAAGTTCCATTTACAGGAGCAGAAGCTGCTGCAGAAGCTATGAGGCAGATCAATCCTGATGTTGTTCCTGTATATCCCATCACTCCGCAGACTCCTATTGCACAGAAGTTTGCGCAGTTTGTAGCTGACGGAATTGTCGATTCTGAAATGATCCGCGTTGAGTCTGAGCATTCTGCTATGTCAGCAGCAGTAGGAGCAAGCGCAGCAGGAGCGCGGGCAATGACAGCTACATCATCAGCAGGGCTTGCTTTGATGTGGGAAATACTTGGTGTTGCGTCTGGCTCAAGGTTTCCTATTGTAATGAATGTTGTCAACAGGGCGCTGTCAGCTCCTATCAACATACACTGCGACCATGCTGATTCAATGGGCACAAGGGATCATTCATGGATACAGATATATTGCGAAAATGCGCAGGAAGCTTATGATAACTGCATTCTCGCGCTAAAGATTGCAGAATCTGTAGACCTACCAGTAATGATAATGCAGGACGGCTTCATAACAAGCCATAGTGTGCAGAATGTCAGGATATATGAAGATAAGGCAGTAAAAAAATTCATAGGAAAAAGAAAGCTGGATAAATGGCTTCTTAATATTGATGACCCTGTGACATTCGGGCCATTGCAGCTCCAGGATTATAATTTCGAGACAAAATACCAGCAAGAGATTGCTATGGATGATGCAAAAAAGGCTTATCTAAAGATTGGTAAAGAGCTTTCTTCGCTGACTGGAAACAGGTATCCTTATATTGAAGAGTACAGATTAAAGGACGCAGATGCTGTTATAATTGCAATGAGTTCGACTGCAGGTACTACAAAGGCTGTTATTGACATGATGAGGAAGCAAGGCATAAAAGTCGGGCTGGTCAAGCCTGTATTGTTCAGGCCTTTCCCTTATAAAGAAATAGGAAAAGCGCTTGCTAATGCAAAGTATGTTGCAGTGCTTGACAGATCATTCTCATTTGGAGCTAATTCACCAGTATATGGAGAGATAATGAATTCATTGTATCCGCTTGCAAGGAAGCCAGGGCTGCAAAGCTATGTGTTTGGCATTGGAGGAAGGGATATAACTGAAAAAGATATTGAGAATGTCTTCCATGATATGCTTGCTGGAAAAATAACTGATAAGAAAAAATACATAAGCTTAAGGGAATCATAGAAAAGTTTCAAAGAAAAATGGTATCGCTAAAAGAGCTTGCAAAAAAGAAGCAGAGGCTTGCGCCTGGCCACAGGACATGTGCAGGATGTGCAGCACCAATCATTGTAAGGACTGTGCTGAAAGCTACAGACAAGCCAGTTGTTGTAGCTAATGCGACTGGATGCCTGGAAGTGACTACAACAATCTATCCTTATTCATCATGGAAAGTGCCTTATATCCACAACGCTTTTGAGAATGCTGCTGCTACACTTTCAGGAGTTGAGACAGCTTACAGGGTGCTGCGCAGGAAAGGAATTGTAAAGAAAGACATCAAGTTTGTGGCTTTTGGAGGAGACGGAGGCACTTATGACATAGGCCTACAATCACTGTCAGGCGCTCTGGAAAGGGGGCACAACATGGTCTATGTGTGCTATGACAATGAAGCTTACATGAATACAGGAGTACAGAGGAGCGGCGCCACGCCTTACTGCGCTTCTACAACAACTGCGCCTTGCGGCAAAGTGCTGCAGGGAAAAGAACAGTTCAAGAAAGATTTTACTAAGATAGTCGCAGCCCACCACATACCTTATGTTGCACAGGCATCTGTGCATAACTGGAACGACCTTTTCAATAAGGCAAAGAAAGCTTTTGAAGCTGACGGACCTGCATTCATCAATGTTCTTTCTCCATGCCCTCTTGGATGGAAGTTTGATCCTGCCAAGAGCATTGAGATGGCAAAGCTTGCAGCAGACACAAGATTCTGGCCATTGTACGAAATTGAGAATGACGTATATAAACTCAATTACAAGCCAGCAAAAATAATCCCTATTGTAGAATTCCTTAAGTCGCAGGGAAGGTTTAAGCATCTCTTTAAACCTGAGAACAAGCATCTTATTGAGGAGATACAGAATCATATCGACAAGACCTGGGATGAATTGTTGAGGCTTTGCTTAGAGAAATAGAATTTAATCTTTCTTCTTTCTAATAGGAGTTCCAATGCACGACCCTGACGTTTCCACATAATGAACAATCGCATCGGCTCCCAATTGATATGCTCTGATTCTTAGATTTAAAATATTATTCTTTTTCAAGAATCTCTCTGCGCTTCCGGTGTCTGCTCTTTCAAGAGGGCCTAATTCTTTTTCTGCTTCTGCAATATCTCCCTGATAAACCCTGATATTCTTGACCATATTCTCAATCCGGTTATTATTTGCTTCATCATATTGCTTCACTTTCTGATAATACATTTTTCTTTGTTTCTTTCTGTTTTGCACACCTTTAGTCAATGCATAAAGACCTAAAGTGCAAAGCTTGGCAAGAGATGTACTGGCTACATTTATATTCTTAAAAGAGAACTCACTTTCTTCTCCTGATAAAACATCTTTTATAATCTCATAATAGAAATGAGTCTGCAGATTGTATCCGAGCACATAAATCTGATCAGATTCAATCTTGACAGCATTAATATAACTAATCCTGTCTTCAAGAGATTCAACAAATTTCTCTACCTCCTGCTTAATTCCTGGTGGAATTGGTTGTGAATCTGGTATTGTTAGCTTTCCCATTTTTTTTACAAATTGCTTGGAAATTTAATCTTTCTTTTTTCTAACAGGAGTTCCAATGCATGAATCTGACGTTTCCCCATAATGAACAATCGCATCTGCTCCCAATTGATATGCTTCTATTCTTAGACTTAAAGGACCATCCTTTTTCAAGAATCTCTCTGCGCTTCTTGTGTCTACTCTTTCAAGATGACCTAATACTTTTTCTGCTTCTGCAATGTCTCCCTGATAAACCCTAATATGCTTGACCATATCCTCAATCTGGTTATTATTTGCTTCATGATATTGGTTCACTTTCTGGTAAAACATAGTCTCTTGCATTTTTCTGTTTTGCACACTTTTAGTCAATGCGTAAAGACCTAAAGTAAATAACTTAGCAAGCATTGTACTATTAAGATCAGGATTCTTAAAAGAGAACTCACTTTCTTCTCCTGATAAAACATCTTTTATAATCTCATAATAGAAATGAGTCTGCAGATTGTATCCAAGGACATAAATCTTATCAGATTCAATCTTGGCAGCATTAATAGAACTAAGCCTGTCTTCAAGAGATTCAACAAATTTCACTACATCCTGCTTCATTCCTAGTGGAATGAATAGTGAATCTGGTATTGCTAGCTTTCCCATTTTTTTTACAAATTGCTTGGAAATTTAATTTTTCTTCTTTACTGGAGTGCCTGTATAACAATAGTCATTCTCTTTCACATAATGAACAATTGCGTCTGCTTTCAATTGATATGCTTTTATTCTCAGCAAGAGTCTACTCTCCTCACTCAAAAAGGTCTCTACGTTTCCTGTATCTACCCTTTTAAGAGGTCCTAATTCTTCTTCTACTTCTGTAATGTTTCCCTGATAAATCATGAGATGTTTAAGCTTATCCTCCCCCTCCTCCTTATTTGTTTTTTTATATTGCTCAATCTTCTGGTAATACATTTCTCTTTGTTTTTTTCTGTTTCGCACACCTTTAGTCAATGCATAAAGACCTAAAGTACAGACCTTAGCAAGACATGTACTGGCTATATCTATATCCTTAAAAGAAAAATCACTTTCTTGACTGGATAATTTACGTTTTATAATCTCATAATATAAACTATTTAGAGTGTCAGATCCAAGGACTGAAATAGAATTGTCATCAACTCTAATAGCATCAATACGATGCAACCTGTCTTCAAGAGATTCTATGAATTCTGCAGTTTGTGTATCCATATATACTGGGGAGTGTGGATACTTAGGTGTTGTTAGCTTTCCCATATAGTACAGAGTTGAAAAGAGCTTTATAAACATTTCTCTTGTTATCATTCTATAGAGAAAACAAAACTATTTAAAAATACCTCAGGCATTTAAATAGGGGATGGGTGTTTTAACTATATGAAAGTCTATTTAAAAGTATATGCGCTGGATTCAAAACATACAGCCAAAACTCTAAAAAAGGCTGTAAAGCGCGAAAAAGGTATAAAAAGCGTAAACATTAATTTCAATACTTCTATTGCAATTGTGAGATTTGATGAAGATATAATAAGCGAGCATAGGGTAAAGATAGCTTTCCTTAAAGCAGGTCATATTACTGGAACATACAGGAAACCTGGAGAGGATGTTATAGAAGAAAAAAAAGATGAGAAAGAAGAAGCGCCTGAAAAAGAGAAAGAGGAAATTGTAAAACAAAAAGAGGAAGAAAATAGAAGAAAGGAAGAAGCAATAAGAAAAGAAGAAGAGAAAAAGAAGCGTAAAATTGAGAGAAAACTTGCAAAAGAGAAGGAAAGGGTTGAGAAGTTAAAAAAGAAGATAAAAGAAGAAAGAAAAAGAACAGGCATTGCAGAAGCATTCAAAGGTGGTATAGAATCATATCTTAAACACAGGGAAGAGAAAAAGAAACAAAAGGAGAAAGAAAAAGAGAAAAGAAGAAAAGAGGAGATAATCAAAAAAGAAAAGGAAAAGAAAAAAGCAGAGATTGAGAAAGAGAAAAGAAGAAAGGAAGAAGAGCTAAAAAAGAAAAAGACTGAAACTAAAAAGATTAAAGAAGAAAAAAAACCAAAAGAGAAAAAAGAGATAGGATTTCAGGCGCAAGCAAAAAGATTTGAAAAAATCATAATATCTATTTCTAAGACAATTAAAGAAAGAAAAAAACAAAAGAGAAAGAAAGCAGCTAAAAAACCTGAAGCCAAGCAGGAAAAACCTGAACTTCCTAAAGAAGTGCATCTTGATAAAGCAGTTATTCCAGAACAGATTCAAGAAGAAATTCCTGAAATAAAGCCTGAAAAAGAAGAGCCTGAAGAGCCCACAGAAGAGATGGAAAGGCTGAGGATAAAGACAATATTCGCATTCATATTTGCAATACCGCTTTTATACATATCAATGGGACCTCATATAGGGCTGCCAATAACATATCTGATAGAGAAATATATAGGAATATTCCAGTTCCTGCTTGCGATGCCTATTGTTGCAATTGGATACAGGTTTTATATCAAGGGAATAAGATCTATTATAAACAGGAAGCTGAACATGTATACACTTATAGCGCTTGGCACTGGATCTGCATATCTATACAGCCTATTCTCTTCAGCCATGATCATAATGGGAAAAGATGCTTTCAGGAGCCAGCTTTATTATGAAGTTGCAGGACTGCTTATAGCTTTCATACTTCTTGGCAATTATTTTGAAGCAAAAGCGCATAGGAGAGTTATCTCAGCTGTAAAAAGCCTGATAAAACTAAAGCCAGCAAAGGCTACAATCATCGTTGACAGGCAGGAGAAAGTCGTGCCTATAGAAAAAGTAAAGGTCGGGGACATAATCAATATAAAACCTGGTGAAAGAATCCCTGTTGACGGCATAATAGTCGGAGGTTTCTCCAGTGTTGATGAATCAATGATAACAGGAGAATGGATGCCTGTAGACAAGGAAGAAGGCGATAGGGTAATAGGAGGTACAATAAACAAAGCAGGAGCATTCAATTTCAGGGCTGAAAAAGTAGGAGGGAATACAACCCTGATGCAAATAGTGCATCTTGTCATGCAGTCATATGCGCGCAAAGCACCTATAGAAAAGCTTGCTGACAGGATATCTGCTGTATTTGTGCCTGTTGTCCTGCTTATTTCAATTGCTTCATTGATAATATGGCTTGTAGCAGGATATGGATTAGGGTTTGCGCTGATAATAGCTATATCAGTTCTTATAATATCATGCCCCTGCGCTCTTGGGTTGGCAACACCTACAGCAGTTATGGTAGCTGCAGGTATAGGAGCAAAGCAAGGCATATTGTTCAAAGGCACTGATATCATACAAAAGGCGCAGGAGATAGATACTATTGTCCTTGACAAAACAGGGACAGTGACAAGCGGGAAGCCTGAAGTGACAGACATAATCCCTTATGGAAAATATAAAAGAAAGGATATACTGAAGATTGCTGCAATCGCTGAAAAGCGGTCTGAGCATCCTCTTGCGAGAGCATTGGTGCATGCTGCAAAGATAGAAGATATAAAGATTGCAGACCCGTCATCATTTAAGCCACTTCCAGGCTTTGGTGTGGAAGCAAGAATAAAAAGAGCAAAGGTAATCATTGGCAAGAAAAAACTAATGCAGTCCAGGGGCATAAGCCTGAAGAAGATAGAATCTGATTTTGAGAATCTCGAGAGCCAGGGAAAATCTGTGATAATAATTGCAGCAGGAAAAAAAGTTGTAGGCATAATAGCTTTTGCAGACAAACTGAAGCCGTATTCAAAGGAGGCTGTAGAAGCGCTGCACAGAATGAAAAAGCAAGTCATCATGATAACAGGCGATAATATAAAATCTGCAGAGTCAATCGCCAGCTGGCTCAATATCGACAATGTGCTTGCAGAAGTCATGCCAAAAGACAAGGCAAAAGAGATCAGAAAGCTGCAGCAGAGAGGCAAAAAAGTGGCTATGGTAGGAGACGGGATAAATGATGCTCCTGCGCTTGTGCAGTCTGACCTTGGGATAGCAATAGGCTCGGGCACAGATATAGCTATTGAATCAGGGGATATTGTGCTTATGAAAGATGACCTTCGCGGCCTTATAACCGCAATTCAGTTGAGCAAGGTATGTATGAGAAAGATAAAACAAAATCTTGCATGGGCATTCCTCTACAACATGATAGGCATTCCTGTTGCAGCAGGGATAATGTACCCATTTACAGGCTGGCTGCTCAGCCCAATAATAGCAGGCGCTGCTATGGCATTCAGCTCTGTAAGCGTAATATATAATTCTTTGCTCTTGAGAAGGTTCAGGCCAAAAATAGTATGTAATAAGTCGCATATAAAAAAGCAGTAGCATCATCAGGTCAAAACTCATTCTATCTTTACACGAAAAAAAGCAGAAAGCCTTGCCCTTTAGGGCGAGGATGAATGCTATTGCATTTTTGATTCCTGCTTTATTTTGTGTCCTAGAAATCCGTCTCGAAAATCCGGCGCAAGCCCAGTCCTTTAGGGCTGGGCAAGTCGGAGTTTAGGATTTCTATGACATCCTGCTCGTCGTGAGGGGTCGCTCCATCCGGGAACACAGAGCCTTCGAAAAACACATCTGGAGTACTTGGAGAGCAAAGCTCTCTAACTTACTTGGAAAGCATAGCTTTCTAAGTTCTTAAGGAGTTTTACTCCTCAAGACTTAATGAGCTACGCTCATCAAGATTTGAAGATGCTTGTGCTCCTTTATATATGATTAAATAGATACAAAAAAATAATAACCTTTAAATATACTCCTTCTTTCTTTAAAGATTAACATATTCATAGAGGGATTAGGGGGGTTATTATGCTTAGTACAAAATTAAGGACACATACATGCGGTGAGCTTACAAAAAAGAATCTGGATAGTGAAGTATGCCTTTGTGGCTGGGTTTCCACAAGAAGAGACCATGGGGGGATAATCTTTATTGACCTCAGGGATAGATATGGGATAACCCAAATAGTATTTGACCCTGATGTCTCAAAAGAAGCATTAAAGACAGCAGAAAGCCTGAGAAGAGAAGATGTAATCAGGATAAAAGGGACAGTCAAACCAAGAAAAGAAGGCATGCGCAACCCTAATCTAAAGACAGGGGAAATAGAAGTATTCATTGATGAGATTGATATTCTTAATAAATCAGAGACCCCTCCTATTGAAATAGAGGACAGGGTTGAGTTGAATGAAGATATAAGGCTCAAGTATAGGTATCTTGACTTGCGAAGACCAATGATGCAGCAGCACATGATGAAAAAGCATATAGCAATGCAGGCTGCAAGAAATTTCTTTTGCGAAAATGATTTTATTGAGATTCAGACACCACTGCTTGTAAAATCAACTCCTGAAGGCGCAAGGGATTATGTAGTTCCTTCAAGAGTAAATCCTGGAAAGTTCTATGCTTTACCGCAGTCGCCTCAGCTGTACAAGCAGCTGTTGATGGTAGCAGGGTTTGACAGGTATTTCCAGTTCCCTATCTGCCTGAGAGACGAAGACCTGAGGCATGACAGGCAACCAGAGTTTACGCAGATAGATGTAGAGATGTCTTTTGTTGAAGAAGATGATATTTTTGAAGTGGTTGAAGGCTGCATAAAAAGGATTATGAAAGAAACTACAAAAACCGATATCAATACGCCTTTCAAAAGAATAACATACAAAGAATCTATGGACAAATATGGCTGCGACAAGCCAGACATGAGATTCAGCCTTGAGCTTGCGGATGTGAGCGAAATAGTAAAGGATTCTGACTTTGGAGTGTTCAAGTCAGTTGTGGAATCAGGCGGCATAGTGAAATGCATAAACCCTGAAAAAGATATAAGCAGGAAAGAGATTGACAGATATATCTCATTCTGCCAGGAGGCTGGTTCAAAAGGGATGGCGTGGATGCGCATGACAGAAAAAGGGCTTGAGAGTAATATTGCAAAATATTTTAATGAAGATGTCCAGAAAAGGCTTATTGAAAAGACAGGCGCAAAGCAAGGAAGCGTCCTTATGTTTGTAGCTGATAAGCCTGCGAAATGCAATGAGATAATATCAAAGCTTAGGAATAAGCTTGGAGCAGACCTTGAGCTTTATGACAAATGTGAATTCAATTTCCTTTGGGTTGTTGATTTCCCGTTGTTTGAATGGAATGATGATAAAAATGAATGGGCTCCAGCCCATCATATGTTCACAATGCCGAAAAAAGAACACTGGGATATTCTTGAATCTGAGCCAGAGAATGTCATTGCCCAATGCTATGATCTTGTGCTAAATGGAGTCGAACTTGCTTCAGGGTCAATAAGATGCAATAATATAAAACTCCAGGAACGGATAATGAATATTGTAGGATTCCCTAAGAAAGATGCTGAGGAAAGATTTGGGTTCCTTCTTGAAGCATTTAAGTATGGAGCGCCTCCGCACGGTGGGTTTGCTATTGGCTTTGAAAGGCTTGTTGCGATACTTTGCGGATTCAATGACATAAGAGAAGTCATGCCTTTCCCTAAGAATAAGGCTGCGCAGTGCCCCATGGATGGAAGCCCTTCAGAAATAACAACAGAGCAGCTGAAAGATCTGCATATCAAGCTTGATATAGTTAAAAAAACCAAATAGGAACGGTGATTTTACATGGAAAAAATAACAAGCCCATCTATATTTATTGGACAGGAAGGAAATGGTATAATATCTTTTGGCTCAGGCCAGCCTGATATGCCCCCCCCTGAGGAAGTTTATAAGATACTGCCTGAATATAGAGCATTTAAATACGGCCTTATCCAGGGCCAGGAAAACCTGAGAGAAGCGCTTTCAGAACAATATCATAATGCTACAGCAGATAGTTTTATTATAACAAACGGCGCTTCTGAAGCGCTGGATCTCTCATTAAGGGCATTATATGAGCCAGGAGGGAAAATATTATTGCCTAAGCCTTATTATTATTCTTATCCTTTTAATGTTAAATTTGCGCATATGATTCCTGAGTATTATGACCTTGTAGAGGGTAAGATTGATTATGAAAATCTTGAAGAAAAGATTATCAGTGAAAAGCAAAATACAAAAGGTTACAGGGCAATAGTCATTAATTCCCCAGGGAATCCTACAGGAAGCGTACAGGATCTGGATGTATTGCAGAAGATTGAGAAATTGACGCATGACAATGGAGTCTATGTAATATCTGACGAAGTTTATAAAGACCTGATTTATGGGAGGGAGAATTACCTGATAAAAGGGGATCATGTCCTTACATTGAATTCATTCTCTAAAACCTATGCTATGTGCGGATTTAGGATAGGATATGTTTATGCAAGGCAAAAATTGCTGATTGACAAAATTATTGGAATCAAGACTCATACATCAATGAACACAAACATTCTTGGCCAGGAGATGGCGCATGAAGCTACAACAGTCCCAAAAGAGTTTATTGAGAATCAGAGAAAGATATGGGAAGAGCGTAGGGATATGATTTATGACGGCTTAAAAAAGCTTGATCTGGATCTATGGAAGCCTGAAGGAGCATTTTATGTGTTTCCCAAGATGAAGAATCCCAACAAGGTTGTAAATGACCTTTATTACAAATACAACACAATTGTATATGACGGTGCATGGTTTGGCGATCCAAAGAGAGTAAGGTTCAGTTATGCCCTTGATATCAGTAAGATTGAAGAAGGGCTGAAAAGGCTTGCAAAGTATCTTAATAATGAGTACAAGCATAACTAAGTGAATTCTTAAACTTTAAATATTTAAATGATAGTTAATTTATGCTCCAAAATGCCAATTAAAAAATGCGATAACTGCAAATTGGATATTGATAAAGAATGGAGCTTCTGCCCATTCTGCGGCGAAGAGCAGGAAAAAGAGGCTGAAGAAAGGAGAGAGATATCCCCTGGATTCAGGAGCTATATGCCATTCTTTGATATGTTTGATTCTGTATCAGATACATTCAAGGATTTTGATGAGTTCTCTGGGGGTCAGGAGATAGACTTAGAAGATATTGAAAAAGAGCCAAAGACAAAGTTCAGCGGCATTGATATAAGTATAACAAATATCAATGGAAAGCCTGATGTAAAAGTAAAGACTTTTGGAGATTTCAGGAAGTATGAGCCTGAGATATGGAAAAAGCTTGGGATAAAGCCGAAAGCTCTAAAAGAGAAGGAAGCTAAGCCAGAGAAAAAAATTAATGTGACCAAGATAGAAGAGCTGAAAGAGAAGATAATGCCTGAAAAGCCTGTCAAATACGAGGAAGTAAAAGGGACAAACATAAGAAGGCTGAAAGACAGGATAATATACGAGTTTGATATGCCAGGCATAACTGATCCTAAGAATATAAGAATAAACAAGCTAGAGAGTTCTTATGAGATAAAAGCATTCGGAGAAGACAAGGCTTATTTCAAGCTGCTGCCTGTAACACTTGAACTTATAGATTATAAGATTGAGAGCGGGAAACTTGTGCTTGAGTTTGCTGTCGGTGAGATATAAGAAATGGCAGAACTTATTTAAGAATTGTAACAGTTCCCTTATTAGCATCAACTTCTACTTCTATCCCTGAAAAGATATTGATCCTCTTGGTGAATAAGGTTTTTATGCTATCCAGTATAATCATAATATTAACCAAAATTATACCATTTATTATCATAAAACATTTGATTACCTCTAAATTTAACAAATCCTGCTGTAGGAATAATACTTTTATGTTCTTTAGTAACTGAGGATAGCAATACATCAATGATAAATGAATGCGATATCCCAACAACAATCGTCCATTCTCCATTATGTCTCTTTGCTTTTGAGTTCTTTACCCAGGCATCAAGCTCCTTTATCACTTTTATTGGATTTGGACAAAGTTTATATTTTCCTTTTATCCATGTAGTGAAGGCTAAAAAATCACTTTGCTTATACTCCTCCAATGTTTCATTTATAGCTTCATTAGTAAATCTAAAATATAATGCAGGATCAGGCACAATCTTTTCTATTTTAATCTTTTTATCATAAAACTTTGTCAATTGCTCTAATTTTTTTTGTATCACATTTGCGAATAAATAAGTTCTCCTTTCATCGCTGCAAAATAAATAAACATGTACTGGTTTAGGACAAAGTAAACATTCCTCAGCTAAATATTCAGCAACTCCTTTAGCCTGCCTTACTCCACCAAAAGACAGATGCCTTGTTTTTTCTTTAGGTTTTTCTGGATGCCGCATTAAATAAACTGGTGTTAAATCAAAAATAGCTTCAAATTCTTTTGTTATATTCAGAAATTCTTTTCTAAATTCCAATAATGAAAGCCTATGTGATTTATTAAGTTGATCCTTTATTGAGATTAGCTTAGCAGCTATATCAGGATTTATTGACTCGTGTTTTTTTGTAATAAATTTAATATAATAATTTATAAGTTTTATTTCATATTTTATTGAATTCATTTTATCTTTTGGGAATTCTGTTTCTCCAATGAATTCATTTATCTTCTTAAAATGTTCTTCTATGTTTACAAGATTTGTAAAAAAAGACATATTTCTCACCTCATTGTTTTATTTATTTTTTTAACAGTTCCCTTATTAGCATCAACTTCTACTAAATCTCCATCCTTTAAAACTTTAGTGGCAACTTTGGTTCCGATTATGCATGGTTTATTCATTTCTCTTGCTGTGATGGCAGCATGACAAGTAACTCCTCCTTCATCAGTTATAAACCCTCCAGCACGATGCATTGCAGTGATATAATCAGGAGTAGTCATAGTAGCCACTAAAAAATCTCCTTTTTTAATTTTTCCCACTTCTTTTGGAGATAATAAGATTTTTACAGTGCCTTTATATTTTTTTTTAGGACCTTGTGAAGCAACCATCCCATTTATTACAGAAGAGGTTGATTGTTTTGTTAATTTTTTTAAAAATTGTTTTTGTGCTTTTTTGGATAGAATAGTGTATTTCCCTTTTTGATATAAAACAACAAATTCATTATTTCTTCTATTATTGCTTAATTGTAAAATTTTTTGTTTATGTTCATCTAATAAATATAATTCATCTGCAAACAGATATTTTAAATTTGTGTATGGGACATCATATCGTTTTTCTAATTCTTTCAATATAAGAGAATAATAATAGTAAGTTTGAACTACAAGCCTTTTTCTTTTATCAGTTAATACTATTATATAATTCATAATATCAATAAGGTGTTGTTTATTTTTATTTAGTCCATATTTAATTATTAGAG
Organism: Candidatus Woesearchaeota archaeon; assembly: GCA_030670545.1. GTDB lineage: Archaea > Nanobdellota > Nanobdellia > Woesearchaeales > JAGLGH01 > JAGLGH01. The sequence goes on along the minus strand of DAOVBM010000003.1, from coordinate 52,267 downwards.
CTTTCTGCTGAATCACTATTTCGTTTTCTTCTTTTTGCATTGTATTAAATTTGGAAAGTATCTTTTTTTCATTAGCTCTGAACATAGCTTCAAGTTTATTCTCAAAATACTTTGCATCCCAGTATTCTGGACCATCAAAACCAAAAGGCAACCAGCCAAAATCTTCTGATAATTTACGAGCAGCAGTTTTAAGTTCCAATTTGTTTGTTTTTATTTGTTTAAAATATTTATTTAAATCAAATTCTAATTGATTTACAGCAGTTTTAGTCTTAGGAGTAAGAAGTAAAAGAAAATCTTTCTCAGAAATATTTAATTCTTTTTCTAATTCTGCCTGGAATTTATCTGCTGCAATAAACCATGCTGATATGTTAGAATCTTCATAATCAATGTAGACTTTTTCCATTCTTCTGATTAAGCCTATAATTTTATGGAGACTTAAATCAGATAGATTGATAGACTTAAAATATTTAAAATAATTATTTAGCTTATTTTCTCTATTTTCAATTTGCTTTCTAATTCTATTAAAATAATTATTATCATCTAATATTTTGCTTACTATGCACTCCCTAATTTGATCAACTTCATTTTTTATAAAAACAGCCTTCATTCTTCCATTTTTGTATATTTGATATGTGTTTTTATTAATAATCCCATATATTCTCTTAGCTCCTAACGAAGTAATAGACATTGGTACCCAATATACTGGCGCCAACATAATTTCCCTATCACGTATTATTTGAAATATTTCCTGATCTTTATTCTTTAAATCTTTATTTTTTAAGGTACTTCTCGGCCTGCTCTGCACAATAGAGGATTTACCTTTCTCTTTTGCCAATTCTATATCACAAGGGGAACCATTAGCTTTTTTAAGAATTGTAACAGTTCCTTTATCTGCATCGACTTCTACTAAATCTCCATCTTTTAAAACTTTAGTGGCAACTTTGGTTCCGATTATGCATGGTTTATTCATTTCTCTTGATACAATCGCTGCATGACATAATATCCCACCTTCATCTGTAATAAATGCTGATGCCTTTTCCATTGCAGGAACGAAATCAGGAGTAGTCATTGAAGCAACTAGGATATCACCATCAAAAACATTATCCAGTTGACTATTATCTAAAACTATTTTTACTTCTCCCTTTACCTTACCTATATTAGCCGCACTACCTTTTATTAAACTGTTTATCTTTTTGTTTACTTGATCTTTTTCATTATATAATCCAACAGACTTTTTAAGATTATTAGTTAATTCTTCTGCTTCCTTTCCGTATATATAATACATCCTGCCATTAATGCTCCTTATTAAAATTGTTTTATTCCTCATATTTAAGAATTCTCTATCAGGGATATCAAAACTAATAATCTCTTTAGACAAACACTTTAATATATCCTCTAATTCAGCATTATTTCTCTTGGCAATCTCTCCAAATAAAGGAAACATATTGGCAAGTGCATTGCTTATAATATCAGTCCTATATGTTCTTAAATAAATATAAATTCTTGCTATTTTAACAAATTTTCTAAAATTTTTGTTTGCCTTTAGTTCTTTTAAAACATAATCAATTTTTTCTTGCTGGAGTTTTGGAAAATCTTGCAAATGTTTTAATTTTTTATCTGGATATTTTTTGGATAAATAAATTATCCTTTCTATTACGCTTTTTTCAGTCCATAATTTCCCGATTCCATATTTCACGCCAATAGAACTAAACTCAAAAAGATATCTATCAATCTTTCTTTTTAAAGCAGGAATAATCTTGTTTTTATTATTTTTATAAAAATTTGCTAATTTTAAGATTTCAATCTGTTCAAAATAACCAAAATTATTCTTAATTGGCACAGTTAAAATATGCAAATATTTCTCTATCTGTTTTTTATTTTTTATGGTCTTTTCAATATTTTTTCTAATGTTTTTCTCCAAATATTCCTGAACTGAAAGAATAGGCATTATATATGCTGTATACTCAATATAAGATTTGAAAATTTTTTGAGTAATATTTTTTATCTGTGCATCTGTTTTTTTGGAAAAATCTGTTTTTTTTATTTGTTTACTAAAATCTAAAAGTTTATCTCCATCACATTCACATTTTTTAGAAATCTTTTCTAAATATTTTGGATCTTTTGATATCTTTTTTAAAATCTCTTTTTTTTCATATTCTACTGATTTTCGGTTAAAATAAAGTCCTTGTTGGCTATCATAAAATGGTTTATATCTTGTAGGAAAACCAAAAATTCTTTGATATATGTTGCTATCAGTAATCCCTAAAACACCAATACTTTTGTGAAGTAAAGAGAGTTTTCTAGATACTACAGGAAAATAATTGCTGTTTTTCTCTATCTTAAAGATTCTTTGGTCTTTAGATATTTTATCCATGGTAGTTCTCGGTCTGCTCTGCACAATAGAAGATTTACCTTTCTCTTTTGCCAATTCTATATCACTGGTGAAGCCATTAGCTTTTTTAAGAATTGTAACAGTTCCCTTATTAGCATCAACCTCAACTAAATCTCCATCTTTCAATAATTGCGTTGCATTTTTTGTTCCTGTAATACAAGGCTTTCTCATCTCACGAGAAATTATTGCAGCATGACAAGTGATCCCTCCTTCGTCAGTAATTATTGCCCCTGCATTTTTAATAAAGGGAATCATTTGAGGGTTTGTCATCCCGGTTACTAAAATATCGCCTTTACTAAGTTTTGTAGTATCTGTCCATGATAGGTGTAGTACAACCTTCCCTCTTACCTTTCCAGGAAATGCAATATTGCCAATTATTTTTTTACTTTGAGTTTTCTGTATCTTATTTTTCCAATATAAATATTTGTCTCCTGAATCAAAATACCAACTATTATTTCTTTTTACTAATGCACAACCATTTAAACGTTCTTTTGCTAATCTAATATTAGCAGGTTTTCCAGTCATTGCATCCATAAATTCGTTATTTCTTAAAGACTGTGCAACTTGTATGGAAATACTATTTTTCTGAGCGACAAACTTCACAAACTTCATCAAATCTATTGTGACTAATCTCGCCGCATTTTTATGTAATTCTAATTTCATATTTCCAAGTTTTATTAACCTATCAAGAGCAACTTTTCCCTCACTACTGATGTTAATGTTTTTTGTTTGTTTTTTATTAGAATTAGATAGATATTCCATTAATTTCTGTTCTGGAATATAGCTTAAAACATTTTCTTCTAATGCTTGTTGAAATGGTTGTTCATAAAACCTATATAATCGACAAAATTCATTAACTAGTTTTACATATTTTTCCCATTCCTCAATTATATTTTTCCCATTTAGATTCGAGGGTTTATATGCTTTTAAATTATCATTTAGTTTTTTGGAATCATTAAATATTTTTGTAAACAAATTGTTATTGAGTAATTTTTTACTTAATTGGTATGCTTGTTTCATTCCTTTTTTTGTTAAATACATTAAAGATATATCATTTTCACATAAAACCCTATAATCAACTGCACCGTAAGTTTTAATATTAAGCATAAGATCAAATAATAACAAACTAAATCCAGATACAGAAGTGTGTAGTATATAAAAATTGTTTTTAAGATTACTAATTTTAGATTTACCTTCCTCTTTTGCCAATTCTATATCACAAGGGGAGCCATTAGCTTTTTTAAGAATTTTAACAACTCCGTTATTTGCATCAACCTCAACTAAATCTCCGTCGCTTAAGATTTGAGTTGCTATTTCAGTGCCAACAATACAGGGCTTATTTAATTCTCTGGAAACTATTGCTGCATGAGAAGTAATTCCGCCTAAGTCAGTTACAAAGGCTGCCGATTTTTTCATCGCAGGTAATAATTGTGGGCTAGTCACAGTTGATACTAGTATATCTCCTTCCTGCACTTTATTACTATGTTGAGGACCAAAAATCAACTTCACCTTTCCTTTTACTTTCCCAGGATTTGCAACTTGACCAGTGATCTCCTTAACATCTTTTAGTTCTTCTTTTAAAATATTTTCTTCAATAAAAACATTTGCTTCTTTTCCTTTAAGTATTTTATAGCCCTCTTTTTCAATTGTAAAAATACTATGTTCAACTCTGGAGTTTAATTCCAATGGGATTTGCATTTTTTGTTTTAGAATTCCTATTACTTCATCAGCTGTAAGAGACTCTAAATTTAGAACTGGTTCATTCCATTCTTTTGATAATTTATCTATTATTCTATTTACTACAACATGAATAAATTGTCTTGAATCAGCTCTTAATGATTTAATGTAAATTAGTTGTTTAGAAATATTCAAAATATCTTTTTCCTTTTCTGTTAAAGATAACTCTTTCAACAATATTTCTTTTTTAGGCAATATTTCCTCTTTTAGTTGCCATTTTTTTATATCCTTAATTTCTTTTTTACTAATTCCTCTTCCAATATATCCTTGATCTAACCAAAAATATTTTTCAATCAATTTTTCTTCTGATCCTTTTGATGTTTTAATATCACTATAAGCCTGCTCTGTCAGGCTTCTTATTTCAGGGTTACATAAAACTTGAGTATATATGTGGGATGGATATTTTAAATTTTTACGAGAGTTAATAATTTCAGATGTTTTGTTGGAAAATTCTCCAAAAACATCTACAAAAGCAACCACTGTTCCATATGAAGATAATTCTTTTTGATATTGCTGCATTTTTTCTAACAGATTAGCAAAAGAATCATTATTCATCTCATCTATTTTACTTATATTTTCAAGAGCGATATTTTGTACTTTAGAGGCAAACTCTTCTGATTTTTGCTTCAAATGTTTTAATAAGTTCTTGTCTACTAATATCCTTTTTACACATCTTCCTACAAATGTTTTAAATTCTTTTGGATTAATATAACCATTTATTGTTCTTCCATTGATAATTTCGCAAGAAAAAAGAGGAGTTTTAAATCCAACTTGGGACTTAATCTTTTTATCATTCATGCCTCTCCAGGTCATTTCTAATGTAAGCATGGAAGTATCAATATCTTGATTACCTAAAACCAATTTAATTGTATTGGATTCCTTTTTCGTTTTGTTTAACGTAGTAATAGGCCTGCTCTGTACAATATAGAATTTACCTTTCTCTTTTGCCCATTCTATATCGCATGGGAAGCCATAATGATTCTCGATTTTTACAATAAGTTTAGATAATTCAGTAATCTCTTTTTCAGATAAAACCTGTTTCTTTCCTTTTTCTCCTAACTCTTTCCACTCGTTTCCACCATTGCTTTGTTTGAATAATGCTTTACTCTGCTCATTCACATTTATATCTAAAATATTAAATCCTTGTTTATCTATAACATAACTGTCTGGGGTAATTGAGCCTGAAACAATAGCTTCTCCTAAACCAAAACCTGCTTCAATAATTATTTGGTTTTCATCTTGTGTAACTGGGTGAACAGAAAAAGCGATTCCTGATTCTTCGCTTTGAATCATCTTTTGAACAACAACAGCAACAGAAATTTTGTCTTTTTCTAATTTCTTTTCAAACCTATAAAATATAGCTCGTGGAGTAAATAACGAAGCCCAGCATTTTTTAACATTTTCTAAGAGAGTTTCTTTTGTTGTATTAAGAAAGCTATCTAATTGTCCTGCCCATGCAGCAGAAGCAGAATCCTCTGAAGTTGCAGAAGAACGAACTGCAACAAATTTAGAATCAAGTGCTTTAAAATATTTCAAAACGTCTTCTTTAATATCATCAGGCGTTTCTTTTGATATAATCATTGCCTGAATTTTTTCAGAAGCATTTTCAAGAGTATGCACTTCTTTGATATTAACTTCATCTAAAGCTGCATCAATCTCTACATTCAAATCTGTTTCTTCTATGAATCTGTCAAAAGCAGCAGAAAGAACCACAAAACCAGGCGGAACAGGAATTCCTGCCTGTGTCATCTCTCCAAGAGATGCTCCTTTTCCTCCAGCGATAATAGTATCTGATTTTGAGATTTCTCTGAAATCTTTTATTAAATTCATATTAATTAGAATAAATAATTGATGTTTAATAAAGTTTTCTTTTTAAGTCTATAATAAGTGTTAAGTTCAATAAAATTTCTATTTGTTAAAAAGGGTAGGGGCAATAGGGCAAATGGGACAAGTGCTGTCTAACTACACGTCTTAAAAGAAATCTTTATTAAGTACACCTAATTTAAATAATATATGACGAAAATCACCTCAACTAACCCCGGTAAAAACTATGAAATAATTGGAGAATTAGATGTATCTTCTGACATAGAATTACAAGAGAAAGTACAAGCTGCACACAAAGCAAAGCTCGCTTGGAAAGAATTAGGTGTTAAGAAAAGAGTTGAACTTTTAAGACCAATTTATGAGGACTTTAAAGCAAGAAAAGATGAGATGGTCTTACTAACTACAAAAGAAACAGGAAGAGCGATTACAGAAAGTAAATCAGTGGTAAGTGGACACATTGAAAAAATAAAATGGTTCTTAGAAAATGTTGAGTCTGCACTTTCTGACGAAATCACCCATGAAGATAAAGAGTCAATTCACAAAATTGTGTATGAACCACTTGGTGTAGCAGCAGTTATTACACCATGGAATCACCCATTTGGTATGTTTGTCTGGGGGGTTATTCCAAATCTTCTTGCAGGTAACACTGTGGTTTTCAAAATATCTGACGAATGCCCTGTGATGGGAAAATTAATAGAAAAAATTATGCTAGGCCACGAACTTCCCGAGGGGGTGTTTTCTGAGGTATATGGGGATGGAGAAATTGGATGGAAATTAGTTAATGATAACATTAATCTAATTTGGTTTACAGGAAGCACAAAAGTTGGTCAAAAATTGTATAAATTAGCAGGGGAGAAATTCATTAAAGCAATTCTTGAACTTGGTGGATCCAATCCAGGCATTTTGTTTGAAGATGCAGAGATTGAAGAATTTGTAAACAAAATATATGCAAAGCGATTCAAGACTTGCGGACAAACTTGTGATGCCCTTAAACGATTAATTGTCCATAAATCAATTTTTGACGAGGTTGTGCAGAGATTGAAGAAAGAAATTGAATCTAAGAAAATAGGTGACCCCGAAGACCCAGAAACTAACATTGGAAGTTTGGTGGCAAAAAGACAATTAACTCTACTAGAAAGTCAAGTTAAAGATGCAGTAGACAATGGTGCGAAAGTTGTAATTGGTGGATATTCCCCAGATGACGTACAGGGTGCTTACTATCTTCCAACTCTATTAACCAACATCAATAAAAAAATGCGAGTTTGGAAAGAAGAAGTATTTGGACCTGTCCTTTCTGTTGTTTCTTTTGAAACTGAAGAAGAAGCAGTGAATCTCGCAAATGACACAATCTATGGTTTAGGTTCAATTGTTTTTACTAAAGATAAAAATAGAGCAAAAAGAGTTGCTTCCCGAATAGAATCTGGAACTGTTGAAATTAACAATGCGACTCACTGGCTCTCCTGCAATCCATTTGGTGGGTATAAGAGATCAGGAATGGGAAGAGAACACGGAGTTGTAGGTTTTCGTGAATTGACTCAAATTAAAGTAATCTCTGAAAGTCATAGAAATCCTAAAATCCGACTTACCCAGCCCTAAAGGACTGGGCTTGCTCCGGATTTTTGAGACGGATTTCTAGGACACAAAAAAAGCAGCAAGCAAAAATGCAATAGCATTCATCCTCGCTCTAAAGGGCAAGGCTTTCTGCTTTTTTTCGTGTAAATAGATACTTGCCCTTTTTTCTTTATCTGTATTGTTCTTTGCACTCTATTGATATGCCCTAACTCTATTCTAACCTGCTACGCAGAATTTATTATAGATAGAAATTTTACTCTTTCGCTCTCGTTGATCCCCTGGTCACGCTGCACTCTCCTCCATTTGGTCTTCGGAGAACTTAAATATTTAGGATAAGTTAGAGAGATTTATTATTAAAGATTAACCCTTTTTAAGAATTTTAACAACTCCATTATTTGCATCAACCTCAACTAAATCTCCGTCTTTTAAAATATTGGTAACCTTTTTGATTAGAGTAATTGTTGGAATATTTGTTTCTCTTGCAAAAATTGCAGCGTGACATAAGATACCTCCTTCTTCTGTTATTATTCCTCCAACTTTTTTCAAAAAGGTATCCATAATAGGAGTAGTCATTGTGGTAACAATTATTTTTTGGGAAATATTCTCCTTGCCTAATTTTGTATCTATTGAAATAAGTTTTACCTCTCCTTTTACAACACCCTTTGAAACGCTTGTTCCATTTAATTCCGGGGTTTTTTCATCCTCTATTCTTAAAAGTAATTCTTTTGCACGCATACTATTAAAATCAGTAATCAATTCTTCTGCGCCTTTTGAAGAAACATAATATAGATAACCTTTCTTTCTAATATTTTGTAAATTATTTATCTTGGAAGTTTCCAATTCACCCAAAAAATACTTTTTAATTTCATTAACAGTTAGGTAAGCAAGATCTTCTTGTTTGATTTCAGGATATTCTTTTGTTATGGATAAGCAAATATTTTCCAAATATACAAAGAATTTTAGAAATACTTTTTTTCTTTCATTATGAAACTTCCCTAAGGTGTTTAGTTGTGATCTAGATAATTTTGTATTTATTCTTCCTAAAGCATGAGTGAATTCAAGAAAGCTTCCAAATTGATTCCAATTATCTTCAGCTTCATTAATCAATGTCAATGCTTCCTTTTTATCAATATTCCATTTTATTTTTTTCTCTGTGGTTTCCTTAACAAGATTTAAAGTTCTAATACCTTCTTTTAATGCTATTGAGATATAATCTGGATCTTTTTTAATTGCTTTAGCTAAATCGACATTAATTCTTTCTGTGTCGTTTGGTGATACATAAACTGTTATAAGTCCATCAGTCATTACATCTAAGGCTTCTGTATAATAAATCTCTTTTAAGAATCTTGAGTGAAGTAATGCAAAAATGGTTATTGACCTATCTCTTAATTTGTAATCTCTTGTTAAATATTTTACTAATTTTTTATTATTTATTTTTTCCTTTTTAATTTTTTCTATTCTCATTCACTTCCCCACAACCACTCCACTAAATATATTATCCTTGCTTCTTGTTATCTTGAGATTTACCTTACCTTTCTTTTTATGGCATTGGGGAACAGCAATTGCTCTGTCCTGAGCAGCTGCAATCATCTCATTCCTGAATCTGCCTCTGCATACAATATCTGCTTTTACAATCTCTCTTCTTTTGAATGGCTTTTCAAGTTTTGATGTTTTTAAAAAAGTAAAAGGCATTTTTGTAAGGCATATATCAAATTCTTTTTCCCACTTCTTAAGAAGAGCAAAGAAATCATCCCAATCCATCTGTTTTGCAGGTCTCCTTCCGAACCGATATTCCAGATAATTCTGTATGCCTAGCCACACATCTTTATCTTTAATCTTCTTAGCAAACTGTATTATCTTCGGTATCTCCTGCTCATTTATTCCAGGCACAAGGACTGGAGCTATTATAAGGTCTATCTTTGATGCAATGTATCCTGCCATCTTTTTTATTCTTTCAATATCATAAGGAAAGCCTGACATCTTCTTCGCAAGCTCAGGATCCATTGCATTTATTGAAAGGTTCATCCTGGTAAGCCCTGCTTCGACAAGTTCATCAATAAGCTTTTCAGACAGCAATGTTCCGTTTGTATCAACTGATATTGTTTTTACTTCAGGTATATTTGATAAACCTTTAATCAAGCCAAGGATATCTCCATACAATAAAGGCTCACCCTGACCGCCGATATGCGCCTCTATCTCATCACAATTCTTAAGTTTTACAAGCTTCCTGAATTCTTCAACAAGATAATCCTTTTCCACAACAAAATCAACTGCTCTTTTTTCCTGCGCAACAGAACAGTATATACATTCTATGTTGCAGCTTGTTATAGGCTTAAGCTCAATTATGTTCGTATCCCTGTCAACAAGGCCAAAGTAATTTGTTCCTATAAGTGGTATGCCAGAATTCCTGTGGACATATACAGCATCCTTGCCAGTAATCCTGTTCTTCAGTTGGGAGAACCCTATAGAAAGCAGGTGATTGAACCTAATCTCAGCTTTATTCTGCTTTGCTCCTATGAATATTATTGCATGATCTTCAACATCAAACTCTGATATCTTATCAAGTTCAGCTTTTGGAATGTCAAAATAGAATATCTTAAGGAATTTTACTCTTACAGAATCCTCTCTCTCTTCAAACCCAATGTCCCTGAATTCAAGCCTTATTTTTGCCATATAAAGATAGATTAGATTAATTTAGATTATCATAATAATATTATAATAAGAAAATAAAAAATTATAAGTTCACCTTATGCCCCAAGCTGGCCTTCACTAAGCCCTTTCCTGGATACTATCTGGCCTCTGATCTTCTGCTGCAGATCTTCAGGAAGCTTCTCAAATACCTGGTCGATAAGCGATGAGTTTCCTCTTCCGCCAGTAGCGCTTCTCAGCTCAGAACTCCATCCGAACATCTCTCCTACAGGCATCTTTGCTTTTACAACAACAATTGTGCCTTCCTGCTGCATGTCAAGAAGCTGGCCTCTCTTGTTTGAGATAAGCTTTGATATCTCTCCCATATATTCATTAGGAGCTTCAATATGCAATATCTGCAAAGGCTCAAGAAGCATCGGAGCTGCCTGCATCATTGCGCCTCTTATACCTTCCCTTACTGCAGGGTATGTCTGCGCAGGCCCCCTGTGGATAGCGTCTTCGTGGAGAGTCATATCCATCAGCCTTACAAGCACTTTCTGACACGGCTCTCTTGCAAGCGGACCATTATCCATGACATCCTCAAACATGTCAAGTATCATCTCTATGACCTCTCCAAGATGCACCTGGCCTCTTGTCTTGTCCATGAATAGGTTTCCCTTATAAATATCCTTTATGCCCTCAGCATCTTTTGTAGGGAATCCTAAAGCAGTAAACTTATTCCTCAGCTCAAGATCCTTCTTCTTAATCCTCATCTCAGGGATGTCTCCTGCTTTTACCGCTTTTACTACTTCCTCAGACAGCGGCTCTACGATAAAATAGTACTTATTATGCTTATTTGGAGATTTTCCTTCAACTTCAATAGAATTCTTTGTTATTGTTTCCCTGTATACTACTATAGGAGATGAGGTCTTGACTTCAACGCCTTTCTCGCTTCTTATCCTGTTCTCTATTACCTCAAGATGAAGTTCTCCCATGCCATGGAGCAGGTGCTCGCCAGTCTCTTCGTTTATCTCTACTTTGACTGTAGGATCCTCTTTTGCCACCATCCTCAGCACTTCGATAAGCTTTGGAAGGTCTGCAGGATTCTTTGCCTCTATAGCTTTTGTTATGACTGGATCAAATATATGGGTTATCGCTTCCATAGGCTCAGACTCTTCAATTGTTATGGATTCACCTGGAAATGCCTTGACCCCTGATATGCCTATTATGTTTCCAGCAGGGACATTGTCAAGGATCTCTTTCTTTGCGCCGTTATAGATATATACTTGCTGTATCCTTGTATGCTGTTTTGCCCTGTTAAGATAGACTTCAGTGCCTCTTTTCATTGTTCCTGAAAACAGCCTTCCTGCGGATATCTCTCCTGCTTGCGGATCAACAACAATCTTTGTTATCACAAAGAACAACGGACCGTTAGGATCACAGTTGGTTAGCCCTTTGCCTACTGCGCTTTCAATATCCCCATGCCAAATCTTAGGTATCCTATATCCCTGAGCTTCGATAGGGTTTGGAAGATGCTCAACAACAATGTCAAGAATAACCTTATGAATAGGTGCTTTTTTTGCAATCTCCTTGTACTTCTCTGTTCCGTCATATGCTTCGATTATCTCCTTAAATGTGATATTATTCTCCTTCATATATGGGAAAGACAATGCCCAGTTATGGAATGCTGATCCAAATGCCACACTTCCATCCTGCACACTGACCTGCCACTTCTCTCCATATTCTGGAGATATGTCCTTGATGAGCTTGTTCACCTCATTGATGATATTTATGAACCTTTCCTGCATCTGTTCAGGACTAAGCTGGAGCTCTTTTATCAGCCTGTCAACCTTGTTTATGAACAACACAGGCCTAACTCTTTCCTTCAATGCCTGCCTAAGCACAGTCTCTGTCTGAGGCATTATTCCCTCAGATGCGCAGCACAGGACAATAGCTCCGTCAACAGCCCGCATTGCCCTTGTCACGTCTCCGCCAAAATCTACGTGGCCAGGAGTGTCTATCAGATTGATAAGGAATTCCTTATCCTTTACCTGGTGTACCATAGATACTGATGCTGAATCAATAGTGATTCCTCTCTCTTTCTCATCCTCATGAAAATCAAGAATGCAGGCCTTTCCTGCAAGATCTTCGCTCATCATCCCACAGCCTGCAAGCAAGTTGTCAGAGAATGTTGTCTTTCCATGATCAATATGAGCGCAAATAGCAATATTCCTTATCTGTGAAGGCTCTTTATTAAGCCTCATAACTTTGTCAACCATCTTTTCTGCCATTATTTACCACCTTGTAGATTAATTTTTATCATAAATTTTTTATCATAAGATAAATGTGTCATGCACTGTTTTATAGGAATGCAGTTCTTCAGACTTGAACCAGAGTTTTATTTCAGACTCTGCATCTTTCTTGTCTGCTGATGCATGTATTATATTTTTTACAGCCATCTCTTTATTGTCTGCATAGCTGAAACTTACATGCGCAAAATCTCCCCTGATTGTTCCAGGAGAAGCTCCTCTTGGTTCAGTCGTGCCTGTTATCTTCCTCACATTCTCTATGGCATTCACACCTTCAATGCATATCGCAACAACAGGGCCTTCTGAGATAAAGTCAAGCAAAAGCTCCCTAACCTTCTCGCCTCTCCTCACAGCTATGTCTTCAGTGTAATGCTTTTTTGCAAACTCCTTGTCAATCCACTGCATCTTCAGGCCTATCATCTTAAGGCCTGCATCCTCAAACCTTTTGATTATCCGACCTACAATGCATCTCTGCACTCCGTCAGGCTTTATCAAAACCAGTGTTTTTTCAATCATTTGGATCCACCTTTTTGCGCTTTCTTTATGTCTTGCGCTTCTTTTGTCCATGCTATATTCCTCGGCTTTCTGCCAAGCTTAAGCAAATTCTTCTCGCATTTGGATGAACAGAAATTAAGTACACTGCCTGTAACCTCTACATACATCTTTCCTGTCCCCTTCTCAATCTTTTCCCCGCAAAAATTACATCTTGCCATGATTATCGCCTGCCTGAAGTCATTCTATGGGCTTCTATTTCTGTCTCTCGCAGCATAAGTATATCTCCTACTCTTATAGGGCCTTTGACATTTCTTCTTAGAATTTTGTTAGTATCCCTTCCCTCGAGAACCTTACACCTTACCTGGATTGCTTCTCCTCTTGTACCTGTCCTTCCAATCACTTCTTCTACTTTTGAAGGAAATGCAATAGAAAAGTTTACTACGCCTTTCTGCTGTTCAGCGCCTTTTTTTGATTTCCTGTTATCAGTTCTTTCATAGGCCATCTTAACTCACCTACTGTTTTGAAATCTCTTTTATCAATCCTTTTGCTTCTCCCTCTTCGACAATCGCCACGCTTACAGTAGGAATATCTATTCCTGCAGCAGCCCCAAGCTCTTCCTTGGTTGTCACTTTGATGCATGGAACTCCTTTCTCTTTTGCAAGCAGTGGGATATGCATTATAATCTCAGGCGGATTTACATCGCTTGCCACAGCGACAAGTTTTGCTTTTCCCCTTTCAATGGATTTTGTCACTTCATTAGTGCCCTTCTTAATCTTTCCTGTCGCCTTTGCGACTTCTATAGCCTCATATGTTTTCTCGATTGTTTCTTTTGAAACTTCATCTGCCATTTTTACAAGCCTCCTTGATATTGATTTATAAAAATATACCCCACTGCTTGCAGTGGCCAATGATGATATGCCTGGTATATTTTTATGACCCAAAACCCAATGTAAGATTATACCTCGCCGCTTGCGGCGATTGGGTTTTTGATTTATTTAAAATCTGTAAGGTTACAAAGAATTTGCACCTCACTCACCCATCCTAAGACAGGATCATCAATCATTGGTAATATTGGTGAATCAAAGAGGGTTTATAAAGGTTTTTGTTTCTTGCCTGTAATAAGTCTGATACCATAGGAGCAGTAGCATCATCAGGTCAAAACTCTTTCAGTTTAGAAGTCCTGCTCGTCGCGGGGGGAACCTCTGAGGCAAAGCCGAACGAGGTGCCAGAAATTGTGAAACAATTTCTCAGCAGCCCCCTACGGGGACGCAGAGCTTTCCAAAAACACATCTTGAGTACTTGGAGAGCAAAGCTCTCTAAGTTACTTGGAAGGCATAGCCTTCTAAGTTCTTAAGGAACTTTGTTCCTCAAGACTTAATGAGCTATGCTCATCAAGATTTGAAGATGCTACTGCTTATTTATAAATGACTTATTAGATTTTGTTTCAGGCCTTATTTTAATTTAGGAATAAAACCTAATACTTAAATATCTGAGATATAGATTAAGGATTATGGAGACTGATGATCTCAAAGAAAACAGAAAAAAGCTTAGCTTTATGATTGCACTAATCATTGCCTGCATTATTATGACTTATGTATTCAAGATAAAGCTAGGCATAGGAAGAATATATACGCATCTTTTCTATATTCCTATAATCCTTGCGTGCTTATGGTGGGAAAAAAGAGGGCTTATTGTTCCTGTTTTCCTTGCATCATTTCTGGTAGTCTTCCATCTTATCTTCAGGATGGAAGAGGTATTGATATTCGATTTTTTCAGGGCAATTATGTTTATAATAATAGGAACATTCACAGCATATTTAAGCAAATTACTCAACAAAAGCAGAAGGCAGATAATTGAAAGCCACTCCAAGCTCAAGGGGTCATACAAACAGCTGAAAGAAAGCGAGAGAAAGCTCCAGCAGCAGAGCAAAGAGCTGAAAAAATCAAAAAAAGAGCTTGAACAGAGAGTTGATGAGCTTGAGAGGTTCCATCAGATTGTAGTAGGAAGGGAGCTTAAGATGGCAGAACTTAAGGATATAATAAAACATCTTACAGAAAAGAGAGTAAAATGAGCTAATGTATTTTCAGCTTTTGGTTTTACAAGAACTCAATCTCAACTTCCAAAGCATCATGCGTAGGGTACTCTTCAACTATTGCAGGAACTAGCTTGTTTCTCTTTAGGTCTCCCCTTATTTTCTTTACAAAATTCTTATTAAGAATGATTCTCAGCTTATCTGTATCAATATCTGCATCATTTATGTTGATGTTCCACTTTGACTGCAGCTCTCTCTTGACCTTGAACAGTTTCTTGATAATCACTTTATGATCTATCATCTGCAACTTGATCCTATAATCAGCATCAGGTATAAGCTCTTTCAGATATATTGCGCCTCTCAGCAGTGTGCCGTCTTTTGTTATCTTGTCATAAGGCTTTGCAACATTCTTAGCCCTGAGCTTTATTCTGTTCCTGAGTTGGATTCCATCTTTAAGCCTTGCACTGCAGTAATGCGCATTCAGCTTTTTTTGTTTTGCTATATACTTAAGAAGCTGCATAGCAGCTTTATCACTTCCTTCAACAACATAAGAAATCCCTTTTTTGCTGTGATAATTCGCATCAACCAGCTTACATGCATTGTTGTCAGAAATCTCTAGCTCATTAATATTTATGAACTGCACCTTGTCTTTGACATAGTCAATGAGCTGCTTTGTCTGTTCTATCTTATCAGGTAGGGAAGGAATTTCTATGCCAATGTCCCAGTCATATTTCAAAGCAACCTCTATCCTTTTCCACTCTTCAGGATTATCAAGATCTGGATGCAGCCTTATCTCATCAAGCCCTGCATTATGAAGGTTCTCTATCCTTTTCTTTGTAACAAAATTAAGCGGAGCATAAAGGTGTATATGGTAATCTTTTCCCATACTGCTCTTCAACATCCTTACATGGCTGATTGTCCTGTCAAGCTTCATAAGAGGGTCTCCACCAGTTATTCCTGCGCCATTGCTGCTTGATATCTGCGCCTCATCAACAACATCTTTCTTTTTGCCTACTTTCCATTCATTGGCCCATACAAAATCCTTGCCTTTTCTTGTATCTGAAAGAGGGCAATAGAAGCAGTTATGTGAGCACACGCCTGTTATGAAAAGCACCATCTTCCTTCCTTTGACGCAATATTCGCATCCCTTTGGAAGTTTTCCTACCCTATAAGACCAATGGGGTGTCTTGATAACCTTTCGCATGAGTAACAAGAATATTAAACTATTTATAAAAGTTATCATGATTGATTCATCATTAAATAGTGATAAACTACCAGAGGCATATCAGATTAAGTCCAAATGCCTACTTGGAACGCTTTGATGCAGCAACCCTCTTAAATGCTGGTTTTCAGCCATTTCCCAGCCTTAAGATATATTCAAAAAACAAAACATTTATAAAGATGGAGTGATTCTATATTTACATAAAAACAGTTAAATATCGACGGGAAGATCACTAAATCTTTTAAATTGATTTTATCTCAAATCTACCAGGATTTAGTCAAAAAACCGATAATCTTATCACAAAGGGGGATAGCCAAAATGCCGGAAGAAAACAAGCAGGGATACGGAGCAGAGAGCATCAAGGTACTTGGAGGTCTTGATGCTGTAAGGAAAAGACCTTCTATGTATATAGGAAACACAAGTACAAGAGGGCTCCATCATCTGGTTTATGAGATAATAGACAATTCTATAGATGAGGCTCTTGCAGGCTTCTGCACAGAGGTAGTTATAAAGATAAACAAGGACGGTTCTGTCACTGTAATTGATAACGGCAGGGGTATTCCTGTAGGCATACACCCAAAATTCAATAAGCCTGCGCTTGAGATAGTCATGACAAAGCTTCATGCAGGCGGAAAATTTGATTCAAATACATACAAAGTAGCAGGAGGCCTCCATGGAGTAGGTATATCTGTTGTCAACGCACTTTCAAAATCGTTTATTGTAAAAGTAATGAGACACAATAAGATATATAAGATGGAGTTTGAGAAGGGAGTCACAAAAGGCCCTATGCAAGAGTTAGGAGAGACAACCCAGACAGGGACTATAGTGACATTTTACCCTGATCCTGAGATATTTGAAGATATAAATTTTCATTATGAGATACTTGCTGCAAGACTAAGAGAGCTCGCTTTCCTTAATAAGGGAATAAAGATAATGCTCACAGATGAAAGGCCTGACAACGGCAATAAAGAAGGAAAAAAGAACGAATTCCATTATGAAGGTGGGATTATAGAATTTGTCCAGTATCTCAACAAGAACAAGAACTCGCTGCATGACCCTATATTTTTTGAAAAAGAGAAAGGCAATATCTGTGTAGAGATAGCGATGCAGTACAGCGATAGGTATAATGAGAACATATTCACTTTTGTAAATAATATAAATACAATAGAAGGCGGAACGCATCTTTCAGGATTCAAGTCAGCTCTTACAAGAAGCATGAACAGCTATGCTGAGAAGCATAAGATGAAAGATGTAAAGCTTTCAAGCGATGATGTAAGGGAAGGCATCACAGCAGTGATATCTATAAAGATACCTCAGCCGCAGTTTGAGGGTCAGACAAAAACAAAGCTAGGCAACTCTGAAGTCAAAGGCATAGTTGATTCTATAGTCTTTGAAAATCTCTCTGCATTCCTTAATGAAAATCCAGCTATTGCAAGGAGAATTATCGAAAAGACAATAACAGCAGCAAAAGCAAGGGAAGCTGCAAGAAAAGCAAGAGAGCTGACAAGAAGAAAATCTGCTCTTGAGATATCATCACTTCCTGGAAAGCTTGCTGACTGCTCATCAAAAGATGCAACAGTTTCAGAGATATTCCTTGTTGAAGGCGATTCAGCAGGCGGCTCAGCAAAGCAGGGCAGGAACAGGGAGCACCAGGCTATACTTCCATTAAGAGGAAAGATCCTCAATGTCGAAAAAGCAAGGCTTAACAGGATATTGCATTCTAACGAGATTGTCACAATAATTACAGCGCTTGGCTGCAGTATAGGAGAAGAATTTAATATCAGTAAATTAAGGTACCATAAGATAATACTGATGACAGATGCTGATGTTGACGGCGCGCATATCAACTGCCTTTTGCTTACATTCTTTTACAGGTATATGAAAGAGCTTGTAGAGAAAGGCCATATATATTTAGCCATGCCTCCTTTATACAGAGTAAAGAAAGGAAAGAAGGGATATTATGTCTATAATGACAAAGAGCTGCAGAAGCTGCTTGAAGAGATAGGAAAGGAAGGAATAACTCTACAGAGATATAAAGGGCTTGGAGAGATGAACCCAAAACAGTTATGGAAAACAACAATGGATCCTGAGACAAGAATGCTAAAAAAGATCGCGATTGAAGATGCAGTTGCAGCTGATGAAATATTTACTATCCTAATGGGTGATGAGATACCCCCAAGAAGAAAATTCATTGAAGAGCATGCTGCAGATGTGATTAACCTGGATGTTTGATTGCTAGTTCAGCAAGTAAAAAGTCTGCTACTCAAGGAGCACCAGCATCATCAGTCAAAACTTAATCCTTTTCCTTATTCTGCTCGTCGTGGGGGGTTGTCCCTTACGGGGACGCAGAGCCTTCTAATAACCTATCCTAAGTTTTGAAGATGCTTGTGCTCCTGGGCATCTGACTTTTTACTTACCTAGTTCAGATATATTTTTAAACACAAAGCTATTTACATTAAATTATGATAATGATTGTAAATAACATCATAAAAGAACTTGGCAAACTACTGCTTTCTATAGAGATGATGCCGTTACCGGGATGCTGATCCTGCATTGTTATTTAATCCATACACTTTTTTTCTTGCATAAAATCTATCAATAATAAATGGTGATAATCATGAAACGCATTGTTATGAAATTCGGCACAAAGGTGCTGACAAAGGATAATGGAAAAGGGCAGAGATTCTATTCCAAAAGGATAGATGATATAGCAGCAAGGGCCTATGCATTAAGGCTCAATGGCTTTAAGGCTGTTATAGTAACATCAGGATCATTTCAGCTTGGCATTGAAAAGATTGGCGCACAAAGGCCAGAAAGAAGAGATTTCAGTTCAGATATTGAATATGCAGATGAGCTTGCAGTTCTCGCAGGCATGGGTACAGATGCGCTGGCACGCGAATATCAGCAGGCTTTTCGTAGATATGAGATGGATATAGCCTACACTCTTTTCACTTCAAATAATTTTGACTCTAATGAAAAAGAAGGCATATGCAGGAGGCTTAACAAGACAATGGATAAAGGCCATGTCATCATCGCAAACACAAACGACTTTGTGACTCTTGAAGAGCTGCTTCCCATATACAATGGAGATGGTTTCAGCGACAATGACCCTTTCACCTATCAATTGTCTTCAGCAATAAACGCTGCTGAAGTATATTTTGTAACAACATCTGCTGTGTATGACAAAGACCCTAACAGATATGATGACGCAAAGAAGCTAGATGTATTGACTGAAAATATGCTTAAGGAAATAGACTGCTTTGGAACATCAGGAATAGGCAGGGGAGGAATGGAGCAGAAGATAAAGTATGGGTTCAAATGCGCAAAAGAAGGCATGCTCACATACATCATAGGGATTGATGAATTGGATAAGATAGGAAAGAATGATTATATAGGAACAAGGATTATTGCTTGATGTTACAATGAAAAAAGACCCATCTATTGCGGAAAAGCGAAAGTACCTATACCAGCTTGAGAACATGGGGATAGCAACGCTGGAAAAGAAAGTAAGAAGCAACGGATGGTGCGATTTCTCATGGAAACTTACTTCTAAAGGAAAAGCATTGGCTGAATCAGATAAAGAACTGGATAAGTTATGGAAAGAAGATAAGATAAAGGAATTCTATGAAAAGATTAATGATGATTAAAATGAAGCGTATGTATAAGTCTACTATTTTTAGAGCAGTAGCATCATCAGGTCAAAACTCAATCAATTTTAAAACCAGCCTGCTCGTAGCGGGGGGTTGTCCCTTACGGGGACGCAGAGCCTTCTAAAAACACATCTAGAGTTTTGAAGATGCTACTGCTCGTTTATAAAAGGCTATTACATAAAATGAAGCGATGAATTTAAATAATCTCTTTATTATTCAAATTAGTATGATTAACCTCAGTCAGTATGCAAGACAATCTCCTCAGACCTCTATTTCTGAAAAGATCTGCCTATTGAAGGGCAGTGATATTTATCTGGCTGAGAACATAGCAGATTACAAAGAGCATGCTCCTAAGATTAAACTGCCCTTGTATCAAAAAATCCAGTATTGGACTCAATATAAGAATAGATTGCATTATGATGCTGGCATCATCCTGATGCATATAGGAATAGAAATGACGGTTCTTCCAAATATTTTCAGAATTCATGATTCTTCAGGGGAAGATATTATGTACTGGAACAAAGATAATGAATATTTTGGCGCAATGCATTCGTATGAAGAAGCCAGGCAGAACTTAAAGGACAATAATTGGGCTGCTGACATTTTGGTCAGGTATCTTATCGAAAGCGATCTACCCACAATAATTGAGATGAAAAGATATAAATTCTCTAATAAAAAGCCTGATAAGAACACGCTTGCAGAGAGGATAAGGGAACTCTTTTCGGATTCTGTTCCGGTTCCTTGTTTTTGATTTGCAATGATTTTGAAGCAGCAGATTGAATATTCTTTAATTTGTTATTATTACCGGAATTCTCGGATAAAAGCCACTTGCCACTAGACAGGTATCCACGTGGCATTTATAAACTCAGACATATTCTCTCTTAAAAATGGAAAAAACAGTACCCTTTGAAACATGGAAATATGAGGAACAAACTAAAATAAAACATCTAGTTTTTGCTGATTACTTTGATAAGTGGGTTAAAATTTTAGGTAAAGATCATCCCCTAAATTATTTTGATTGTTTTGGAGGAAAAGGAGCTTATGAAGAAGGTAATGAAATTTATTTTGGTTCTCCAATAATAGCAGCAGAAATCATTCAAAGGAATAAAATAAATTTAAAAAGAGATGTATGCTTAGTGGTAATTGATAAGGATAAAAACAATCTAGAAAATATTAAAAAGATACTTGACTACAAAAAATTAGATGCTAAACCTATTTTTGTCAATAGAGACTTTGATTTAGCTGTTAATAAATTGTTAGATGAAAATCCGAATTTAGCACCAACTTTCTTTTTTGTTGATCCTTTTGGTTTTAAAATTAAGATATCTACATTAAAGAGGATGATGAAAGTAGCCAAATCAGAAGTATTTTTAAATTTCATGTATAACGGAATAAATAGAAATCTAGGTATTGAACAAGCAGATGAAATACTAATTGGATTATTTGGATCATCTAAATGGAAAGAATTAAAAGATATTGAAAACAGAGAGAAAGAAAAGAGAATTGTTGAGTTATTCAGATCACAACTAAAAGAATTCTGTAAGTTTGTTTACCCATACCGATTATGCTTTCCTGAGATGAATCGTACTTATTACTATTTATTTCATCTTACAAACCACTATAAGGGTTGTGAGATAATGAAGGGCTCTTTTGCTAAATACAATAGAGGGAGGGTTGAATATAGGGGTAAAACTGAAAGCCAGATGACTTTTTTTGATTATGATAATATAAAAATTGATGAAATCAAGAAGTATCTTTTATCAACTTATAAGGGATGTAATAAATCGTTCATTGAAATAATTGAAGAGCAAATAGATGAAACCCCTTATTTAGTAAAACATATTCGCCAGGCATTAAAAGAATTGGAAAAAGATAGTAAAATTAATATAGTAAGAAAAATAAGAACTACTAAATCAGGTAAGATAAGGACAGGTATTGATAATGAAGATGAAATGAGATTTTAAAAGAGGTGAATAATGCAAAAAATCAAAAGAAAAAGTCTTTTGTATAAAAGTGGTGTTGAATATGCTGATTTCTGTTTAAATCACGTAGAAGGATGTGCTCATGGTTGTAAGTTTCCCTGCTATGCTTTCAATATGGCTAAGAGATTCGGTAAAGTAAAAACATATTCTGACTGGGTTAAACCCAAACTGGTTGAAAATGCTTTAGAATTACTAGATAAAGAAATCCCTAAATACGCAGGCAAAATTAAATTTGTTCATTTATGTTTTATGACCGATCCTTTTATGTATGGATATAAAGAAGTAAAGGGTATGACTCTTAAAATAATAGAAAAACTAAATGAGAGCAACATAAAATGCACAGTTTTAACAAAAGGGGTTTATCCTCAAGCTTTAACAAATTCAAAAAAATACGGGATCAACAATGAATATGGTATTACTCTTATATCTATGAATAATAAATTCAAAAGAGAATTTGAGCCATACAGTGCACAATATAAGAATAGGATTAAATCATTAAAATATTTACACGACAAAGGATTAAAAACATGGGTAAGTATAGAGCCGTATCCAACTCCAAATATTGATGAAAATCAAGACTTACAAGGATTATTAGAACAAATAAGTTTTGTTGATAGAATCATTTTTGGAAAATTAAATTATAATGTAATTAGTTCTCAATTCAGATATAATGAGATGTTTTATGAAGATTGTGCAAATCAAGTGATTGAATTCTGTAAAAGAAATAATATTGAATACCATATTAAATTTGGAACTCAAAGGCAATATAATAAAAAAACAGAAATAATCTTTAAGGAAGTTTGTAAACTCCCTATCACTGTTTAAATCTTATTCTTTTCCCAACAAAAAACCGTATGTAGAAAGTCCAGTGTAACGGAGCACAAGCATCTTCAAAACTCTACATCTGTTTTTCTAAGGCTCTGCGTTCCCGGATGGAGCGACCCCTCGCGACGAGCAGGACATAAATATAGAATGAGTTTTGACCTGATGATGCTAGTGCTCCTTGACTAGCAGACTTTCTACATACAATAAACCGCAACATTTATATATCATTAATAATATTAATAAGAATATTAATTATATTGTTATTATTAATATTAATAATTTAATATGTAATCAAAAGATTTATTAATAAAATGCAAGCAAAGTTCATATCAAAAGCCAGGCTGACAAAGCAGGGCCAGATAACGCTGCCGTTAGAGGCAAGGAAAGACCTGGACATAGATATAGGCTCTGAACTCTACTGGTACGAAATAGGAGACAAACTGATAATAGTGAAAGATCTTACAAGCCCAAATGATCTTATCAAAAATTTAAAAAAAGAGGTAAAATAGATTGCCATTTGACAATATCGATGGATTGTATGCATTATTAAGCCTTATACCCCTAATAATAATATACCTGAAAAAACCAAGGCCAAAAGAGAAGAAGATACCCTCGCTGATGTTCATAATGAAGGCATCAGGATTTACAACAGCGCATACAATATTCCGGAAGCTCATACATAACCTCCTGTTCCTTTTCCAGCTTCTCGCATTGATATCATTATCATTAGCAGTTGCAGTGCCTTACATGGATCTTCCTGCAAAATATGTTGCAAAGCATACAGTGATAGTTCTTGATACCTCAGCAAGCATGCAGGTGAAACATGGACTAAAGACAAGATTTGATGAAGCAAAAAGCATTGCCAAGGATAACCTGGGAGGGCTTAACAGCATAATACTTGCATCACAGAACCCCTATATTGCAGCCAACAGTGTCCATTCTGCAAGAGCCAGGAAAGTAATTGATCAGATAAAGCCGACAGACAGTGTCACAAACCTGGGCAGCGCAATACTTGCAGCTGAAATGATGATAAACGAATCAAGCGGCCGCGTTGTTGTGATATCTGATTTCATACCAACGCTTGGACCTGACCCAAACGAAGCAAAGAGGATACTTTCTTCAAAAAATATTGACGTGGAATTCATCGATATATCAGAGTCTGCAGAGAATATAGGAATTATAGATATAGAATACGGGAATGACAAATCAAAAGCATACATAAAGAATTATAATGACAAAAAAGAATCTGTATCAATCTCCCTGATAAAAGACGGAAATACTGTTGATAAAATCAGCCTTGACATCCTGCCGCACTCAATAGAAACAGCAATCTTTGACACTCTCCCAGGAAGAAGCATGATAGAGCTGGATACAAAGGATGATTTTCTAGTCGACAACAGAGCATACATATCATCGCCTGAAAAAGAAAAGATAAGTGTGCTTCTTATAACAAACCAGAGAAATAGCAATATTGAAATTGCGCTGCGCTCATCTCCCCGCATAGCCCTTACAATAGAAGAGCCGCCAAGGATAAGCTCTTATGACTATGATGTGATAATATTCTCAAACATAAACACAAAGATACTATTGCCGAGCACACCTGATGATGTAGAAAGAAAAGTGAAACAGGGAGCAAGCGCCATAATAATCACGCAGCCTGACATGAAAAATATAAACTGGTTCAGCCTTATGCCTGTCTCAATATCTGATTATCTCAATGAGTCCACAATAAATGTTGACATATTCAACAAATTCAGTAAGTCTCTGCAGAGCATTGGAGAAGGAAAGGAAGCAGGGAAATATTCTACATCGCATTACTTCAATGCAACAGCGAGCAATAACAGCATAGTGATTGCGACAGCAGATGATGAAACACCTCTTATAGCCATAAAAAAGATAGATAAAGGCAAATCAGTTTATTATGGAATTGAAGATCAGAACGAGTTCGTCCTGTCCCAGGATTATCCTATATTCTGGAACAATCTTGTTTATTTTCTTGTTGAAAGGGGGGACATATCAGATTATAACAGAAGATTCACTGATTTCTATACAATAAACATAACAGTCCAGGGCATATACAACATAAAAGGGAAGGATGTGTCTGTCAACCTGCTTGATAAGATAGAATCTGATGTGGGAGCTTCAGGAATCAACAGGAGTAGTGTGATGAAGAGAGACATGGAAGAGTTTGAGATAGAAGAGAGCAAGCACAAGATGCCATACAGTTTTGAGAAGTTTTTAATAATGCTTGTATTCGCGCTTTTTATTGCAGAGATATTCATAATAAAATCAAGGGGGGATATATAATGATTCCTTTAAAGCAGATAATTATCCCGTTTAGATTTGAGGACCCATTATATCTTGCTCTGATTCCGCTTGCCATAATAATCATAGCTTATTTTGTAAAAAAGGATTTTGTGAAATTCAAAAGTTTTGAAGAACAGCAGGCATACAGGATTAAGAGAAAGTGGGACAAGAGATTTATGGTTATAATGAGATCCTGCGCTGTTGCTCTCCTGCTGATTGCCCTTGCATCACCTTTCATAACAGACGAGAAAGAGATAAAAGGAGATCCTCATGTGACTATAATGGTTGACAATTCAATCTCATTTTCAATATTTGACCAGCATGAAATAAGCAGGATAATAAACAGCCTGGAAAAGCACATGCCTGTCAAAATGAAATACATAGGAAGCAGCGAGGAATCAGGCATAGGAGACGAGCTGATTAACAATATGCAGGGCAATGGGGAGAGTGTACTGCTGATAACAGATGGATGGGTAACTCACGGTTCCACACTTGACAATGCATTCACAAATGCAGCAATATCAAAGACTACTATCAATACAGTCAATCTTGAGCCTGAGAGCAGCGACCTAGCAGTAATAATAAGCGGGCCTTCCCAGAATATAGTAGGGCTCAACAGCCAGTTCACAGTAAGCATAGAAAATGTAGGGAAAGACAAGGTATACAGCCTTAAGGTCAAACTTGACAACCAAACAGTAATAGACAAGGAAGGGATTGTCGGTTCGCATATAGAGACATTTGGCAAAGTACTGCCCCAGGGTTATCATACTATCCTTGCTTATATAGAAGATGTTGATGACGAATTCAAAGAGAACAATGTCTACAGGAAGACTGTGCAAATACTCCAAAAGCCTAAAGCCCTTTTTGTATCTGAAACATATTCACCTATGCTTGAGATACTTGAAAAAAATTATAATCTTGAAAAACTAAATTATATACCAGACCAACTCTCAAAGTACTATGCTGTGATACTTAATGACATCCCTATAGCAAAGATAAATCCAAAGTTTGATTCCCTTAACAACTATGTCACAGAAGGAGATGGGCTTGTTGTCATAGGAGGGAAGAACTCCTATGACAAGGGAGGGTACAAAGGAACATTGTTTGAGACACTTCTTCCTGTAAGGATAGGCACAGGAGTGAAGAGCGGAGCATCAGGAGTAAATGTAGTTATAGTCATAGATGCATCATATTCATTCAAAGGAGAAGCTGTTGATTATGCAAAAGCCCTTGCTGTTGATGTCCTGTACAATGCAAGGATGCAGGATGCTGTAGGAGTAGTGGCATTCAGGAGTGGAGGGGGAGCAGGAGAGCGAACTAAAACTGTAGTCAATCTTACAAAGATGTCAGAAAGGTCTCTTGATTTTGAAGATTCAGTCATATCGCATATAGGCAGGATAGTGGGCGCAGGGGGAACAGATATCTATGCAGGGCTGAAAAGGGCTGAAGTGATACTCAAGGGTGAAAATAACCTCAATCTTATAATCATATCAGACGGCAAACAGGTGCTTAACCGAATAAATACTATAAGAAAAGCGCAGCAACTTGCTGAAGAAGGATACAAGATATTTACAGTAGGATACTCTAATTCAGGAATAGGAGGGGTTGATGAAGACTTCCTCAATGAAGTAGCAGATGCAGGCGATGGCATATATACTGGCGTTGACCAGCCTCTTCCTCTAGAGTTCATATTTGAAGGAGGAAAAGAAGGAGAGGAAGATCTCAAGAAAAAAGAGGAAGGTGAAGTAGAGCAGCTACTTATAATAAACCCCAGCCACTGGATCACAAAAGGACTTAAGCTTGATGACGGCGCTGTATCTGGATATAATGCTGTTGTGCCAAAGAAGTCAGCTCATGATTTGGTATATACTATCACTGCAAATGCTGTTGTATCTGCATGGAACTTCGGCCTTGGAAGGGTTGTAGCATACTCTACTGATGACGGCAGAGCATGGTCTGGCCCTGTGCTTAGCGGAAACAGCTCATCGCTCATCCCAAGGATGATTAACTGGGCAATAGAAGACCCAGACAGGAAAGAGCGCTTTAATGTGGACCTTGATGACACGCGTATAGGAGAAAAGACTATTGTAAAGATACATACTGACAAGATGCCTGAACTGCTTGACTTTGCATTTATCAAAACAGATGAAAGGGAATATACAACAGAATATTATCCACACAGGAAGGAATTTAGGGATTTTTTTGGATACATGCAGGCTGTCAACTATCCGCTGGAATACAGGAATAGGGGGATGAATCCTCATTTCCTCAATCTTGTAAGGAAAGGCACATTCAAGAAAGGTAAAGTGTTCAGGCCAGATGACATAGAAAGCATTGTAGATAAGATAAAAGAGGATTCAGTCATGATTGAGCCCCTCACTATATATTTCAGGTGGCCTTTTGTGCTTACTGCGCTGATAATATTCCTTACTGAAATATGCATAAGGAGGATAAGGAAATATGGCAGAAGATAAGACAAAGATTTGCTGCGCAAATTTTGGTGAGCGCCTTAGCTTACCGCAAGATTATAATCACAACGAAATCATAATAAGTAAAAAGAAAAAAGTAAATAAGGTGCATGAAAAATGAGCTATATGAAAAAGAACCTTAATTTTGGGCTGCTTGCGCTTGTGCTTGGAATGATAATGGTATTTATAGGGTTTACTCTATATTACCAGCAGACATTCAACAACCTTGCTGCAAATTACACAACAAAGCTTAGCCAGCTTGAGAAAGTCACACAAGACCTTTCAAAACATAAGACAGTGCTGACCGAAACAAAGTATGAGTTGAACAGGACAACGCAAGACGTGGAGGCGATAGTTATTGACTATCAGGAACTGGAAAAAGATATGGACAGGGTGCAGGACAAACTGGATGATACAACAGCCAAGCTGAATACAAAGATATCAGAGCTAATCAGTGAGAAGAAAATTGCTTACGAACTTAATGAGACTATAAAATTGAAGGAGAAAGACATAGCAAAATATAAGAGCCTTTATGAAGATGCGCAGGATGACTACAATGAATGCAGAAGTGATCTTGATGACTGCGAAGATGACCTGAATAACTGCGAGAACTTACTTACTTGATCAATATACCACTACATAACAGGACATACGCAAACTAAGGCACTTACAAAAAATGAAAAACTTTAAGCAGATACTTGAGGAAGTGAATTATACATTGAGCCTGTTTATGCTATTTGACACCATACTCACAACTGCAATAATTTTCCTGTCATTCTACCTTGCGCTGTCGCTCTTCAACATCAGTTGGAGCTGGGCACTGCTTCCCAGCCTTGGCTATTTAATATGGGGAGTATGGAAGGAGATGAAGAAGAACAAACTCAGGATTGTTGAAGACTCTTATGATTTTCTCAGTGAAAAGCTGAGGACAGCAAAGGATTATCTGTATTCAAAAAATCCATTTGTAGAGGACCTGCAGGAAGAGATAAGCAAGGAGATAAAAAAAGTGCAGACAGGGGAGTTTTTCGACCAAAAGAAGACTACAATAAAAACAGGAGTGATTATAGGATTGTGCATACTTATAGTAGTGCTTGCCCCTTATCATTTTGTGCTGTTCGATTTCAACAAGGCAGTATCAGACTTAGTCCAGAAAAGAGAGCCAGTTGATAAGGAAGCAGGAATAGCCAAACCAGAGTACCAGCTTGTGTCAGTTGAAGATGACTGGTATGGGGAGTTCAACCTGGGTGAACTTGGAGAAGAGGAGATGCTGATACAGCTAATAGAATCAAATTACAAGCTGACATCTGATGTTGTCCAGGATCCTGAAAAGAAAGATTTCCAGGATATATACCCTGAATCAGTTACAGTATCGCGCGCAGGCGCTTACAAAGCTAACATAGAAAAAGAGAATCAGGAGATAGTCAAGAACTATTTCAAAGAGATTGCAAAATGATATGTTTATCAATCATATTGAACAAAAGGAGGGAAAAAAGATGAGAAGATACAAAGAGATTTTTGATCTTGTCTACAATGAGATAGGCAAGGTTGTCATTGGCCAGCATGAGATGATAGAACAGGCGCTTGTGGGCATGTTGTGTAATTCAAACGTACTGATTGAAGGCTATCCAGGCCTTGCAAAGACTCTTGCAATAAAGACAATATCAGATATAATGGACATGAAATTTTCAAGGATACAGATGACTGCAGACCTCATGCCATCAGACATCACAGGCACTTATATAATTGAGGAGACAGCAGGCAAAAGGCATTTCAAGTTCCAGCAGGGACCTGTTTTCTCGAACATAGTGCTTGCAGATGAGATAAACAGAGCTACTCCAAAGACACAGTCTGCTCTTCTTGAGGCGATGCAGGAGAAGCAGGTGACAGTAGGGAATAACACTTTTAGCCTTGATAAGCCGTTCTTTGTGCTTGCCACGCAGAATCCTATAGAACAGGAAGGGACATACCCTCTTCCTGAAGCGCAGGCAGACAGATTCCTGCTCAAGATAAAAGCAGCTTACCCTACACCTACTGACGAGCTTAAGATTGCCCACATATACAGCTCTGATATCAGACTTGGAAAGCCGAAAGTTCTCCTGAACAAAGACAAGCTCATAAGGCTGCAGGAACTTACAAGACAGGTTCCGATAGCAAATGACCTCAAGGCAAAAGTGATAAAGATAGTCACAAAGACAAGGAAGATACCTGAACTGATTGAATATGGAGCATCTCCAAGAGCATCTATAGGCCTCATCCTTGCAGCAAAGGCAAGAGCGCTCATGAGAGGGAAGAACAATGTCAGTTCAGAGGATATAGAACAGCTTGCCTACCCGATAATGAGGCACAGGATAATACTCAATTTCGAGGCAGAAAGAAAAGGCATGACAACTGATGATGCAATCGCAGAAGTGCTGAAAAAGGTGAAATAAGAGAATGATCACTGCAGGATTCCTTGACCAACTGTCCAGATTCAGCCTTATAGTACACAAGAGGGTGACTTCAAATTATGCAGGGTCAAGAAGGTCTATAACCCAGGGCAAAGGCATAATGTTCAAGGACCATAGGATGTATGCCCCAGGAGATGATTTCAGGAGCATTGACTGGAAACTATTTGCAAGGACAGACGACCTCTACATAAAGAACTTTGAGGAAGACAGGAACATTATAGTGCATGTCATAATCGACAACAGCGCAAGCATGAATTTTGGATCTTCAAATATGACTAAATTCGATTATGCATCAATGATAGGGATTGGATTCGCATACCTCAGCCTGCGTGAGAACGGCAAGTTTCAGTTCGCTACCTTTTCTGACCAACTGACTGTATTCTCTTCAAAGAAAAGCAGGAGCCAGATAATGGTCATGATTGATTACCTCAATGATCTCAAGAAAGGAAAAGAGTCAGACTTCAAGGACTGCATGATGAAATACAGGAAGTTTATACAGAGCAGGTCGCTTGTAATCATAATATCTGATTTTATGTATGACATAGAACAGATAAAAGTGCCGCTTTACCTATTTGGGGGCCATAATATTAAACTTGTACAGGTGCTTGATCCATTGGAGGTGGACCTTAAAGGCATTGAAGGTGACTATAATCTGCAGGACCTTGAGACAAACCAAACATTCAGGACATATATAAGCCCAAAGTTGAAGAATAACTACAAAAATAAGCTGCATGAACATAATTCCAAAATAAAAAATGTCTGTAATAAACTTGGAGTCGATTTCTATACTATCCAGACAAACAAAAATATATTTGATTCTTTCTATGAAGTGCTGAAATAGATGAGGTTTCTTCCTGCACCGCATCCAAGATCAAGAACTTTTTTGACTCCTTGTTTCTTAAAAAACCTGGCCACCTTTGGCATATCCTTATGAGGCTCTAGAATATTATAATATCCGTAATTAGTTCCCTCTTTTTTATATATCTCATTCCATTGATTCATTTTTAGCCTAGATTAGAATCCCTGCAATATCATACATTGCAGGAATATATTGCATGTAAACTGAGGACATCTTAAGAAGAAAAGTTGGATTATCGTAGGTATTTATACATCTCTCGTTAGGATTATGCTCAAACTTTCTCTCTTCAGCCCATCCTGCATCTTTATCAGTTTTGGTCTTGTCTTCTATGCTCATATTTCCACCTCTTTTCTATCTTATGAATTTATTAAGCATCTGCATCACTTTTCTGCCGTCAACCTTTCCACGATGCTTTGCCATAATCTTTCCCATCAATGCTCCGACAGGAGCTCCCTTGTTTTCTTCAATTATCTGTTTTACATCTTTTTCAAGCTCTTTATCAGTTATTCCTTTGTATTTATTGATGTCAAATTCTCCTTTTGCATAATCTATCATAACATCAAGAATAACATCTTTTGAAATCTCTCCTTTATCAATATAAGATAAGATTTCCATCATGCCTTTGTCAGGAATGTCTGATACATTAATGTTGTGCTTTCTCCTTATCTCCCTGGGAGCAGAGACAATTGTTTCTGCAATAAACGCTGGTTTAATGTTTTTAAAATTAGTTGCTGCTTTATCAAATAATTCAGATTTTTGTGATTTAGCGAGGATTTTTGCAAGATCTGTTCCAAGATTATATTTTTTAATGTATCTTTTTATTTTGTCTTCAATAAGCTCTGAAATTTCAATCTCTTTACAAGAAACTTTTATTGGCAAAACATCAGTTTCAGGATACATTCTTGCTGCTCCAGGCATAGGTCTTAAAAATGATGTTGAAAAATCAGGCTCAGCTTTCCTTACTTCCTGCTTTATCTTATCTCCTTTTTTGATTAACTTGAATTGCCTTTCAACTTCTTTTTCAATAACTTTAGATATTGACTTAAGATCCTGGAATCCTTTAATCTCTGTCCTTGCTCCGCCTTTTATTGAAATATTGACATCCTGCCTGATTGTGCCGATTCCTCGCTTGACTTTAGTGCTTCTTAAGATCATGCCTAATTTTTCAGCAACTTCTTTTGCATGTTCTGGATCTTTTATATCTGGGTCTGTTGCTATCTCAATTAGCGGAATCCCTAATCTATCAAGCCTATACCTTGTATATTTATTTGTTTCCTCTTTTTTCTGAGCTGCTTCTTCTTCAAGGCAGATAAGAGGTATTCTTACTTTTCCTTTTGATGTCTCTATATGTCCATTATATCCTACTAAGGCAGTTCTCTGGAATCCAGAAACATTAGAGCCATCTATTACAGTCTTTCTCATTACCTGTATCTCATCAACAATTTTAGCATTAAGGTGTTTTGAAACTTCAAGAACTATGTTTAGAGCTTCTTTGTTTATTTGATGCGGAGGCTCTTCATCCATTTCAACAAGGCAGCAGCTTGTAGAACATGCCTCATAAGCATAATATTTTCCTTTGAGAACCTCATGCATAGCAGCAGCATCAATCTCTCCAGTCTCTCCAGCGACAGGTCTGAGTCTTCTTGTGAAAACAATATCAGGATTATTATTATTGTTAATTGCTGAAGAGCAGTTGCAGAACAGCTTATGAGTGTCAAGCTGCTGGTGAATCTCTATTCCGCATTTAAAGCCAATCTTATGATAATCGATTTTATCTGCCATATTTTTAGAATAAATAAAAGGTATATTTATATCTTTAGTTTTTCTTTCTTCTCCACACAAGCATCCTTCCTTTCATAACCTTATTAACCCTGTGCAATGGTATGCTCACTTCATCGCCATCCCTTTCGATTATCATGAAGCTGCCTTCTAATCCTTTAATTGAGCTGTAATCAACAGGAATCATCTCATCCCTGAACCTGTCGTGATAATATATTGTGTATTCATCTGGCTTATACCTCTTGTCCCACTTGAGCTTGTTGAGAAGGTCTTTGATTGGTATCATTTTTATATTTGGGATTGAAAATTTTCAATAATCGGAATCAACTCCCTCAAATCCTTTTTGTCAACTATTACACTACAGTATCTCTTTAACTCTTCATCTTCAGGGCAAAAACCTATAGCAAAGCCTGCTGTCTTTGCCATCTTAATGTCTGCATGGTCATGGCCTACTACGATACAGTCTTTGAAATCTATATTATGTTCCTGGCATAGCTTTCTTAATACAACAGCTTTCCTTCCTGCAGCTATAGGCCACTTGAAGTCTCCTGTAGCTTTTCCATCTTTAAAAATTAATTCATTTGTGTATATATAATCTACACCTAATTCTCTTTGCGCTTTTGCAGCCAACCTCTTTGGTCCAGAGCTGATTATTGCAATCTTATAGCCTTTCTTCTTCAGCCAGCTGAACAGCTCTTTAGTTCCATCTATATATCTAATAGAATTAAGCAGCTCAAGGAATTTTGATTCTGGCTTCCCTTTCCACAGTCTGCCAACAACTTCTTCAACCAACTTGGCATAATTAGTCTTGAGATATTTTTTTGTCAATTCAATACCTTCTTCCAAAGTGCCATACTTTTTGTGAAGTTCAAGCCATACATTAGTATGTTCAAATATTACACCATCCATATCAAAGCAGATTAATCTTGGCATTGTAAGTTTATTGCAATTACAGAATTATAATTATATAACCATAAAAGTATATAAGCTTATCGCTAACCTAATTTTATTTGCAATCTATGTCCTGGAATATATCATACACTTGAATCTGCCAAGCCTTCCCATCTCCCTTTATCTCTCAGATATCGATGAGGATCAAAAGAGGATTCTAAAACTGTCAACAGCTATCCTCACCTAAAAATCCCCTCAGATCTTTTCTAAGCTGGTCCATACTTTTATATTGCAAAGCATTCATGCCTAAATCCTTTGCAGCAGTCACATTCATTTGAGTGTCGTCTATGAATATGCAGTCTTCAGGCTTGACACCTAACCTTACGCACATTGAAATGAATGCCTGCTTTTCTGGTTTTAGAAAACCTGTTTTCCATGAGTAAGATATCTGGTCAAACAAATGGGTTATACCCCATCTTTCCTTAATCACTTCAAAAACTGTTGTATTGGAAAGTACAGCTAATTTGCATGTCTGACTCAGATCTTCAAGCAGTTCTATTGCTTCTGCATAAAGTACAGCGCTCTCAACACCTTTATTGAAGGTTTTTGTTATAAAAGTGATATTTGCTCCAGATAAAGGAAGAGCAAAGGAATCCAGAAAGTTTTCTGCCAGATCCTCAATACTTTCCCATTTCCTTAACTGCATGGTCTTCTCATATCCTGGAAGATAGTCTGGGACATTTATGCAGAAATGGTCTCTTAATGCTGTAGAGATGCTTATCTGCTTTGCAGCAAGAGTGTTCCACAGGTCAAATATAATTGCTTTAACCATCTTAAACAAGCAATATACAATCAGCAAAATCTCCTGTGCAGTCCTGTCCTGATATGGTTGCTTATTCCTGGAAATATGTCTACAGGTCCTTCAGTTCTTGTGCTGAATGAAACATATACAGGTGTGCTTTCATAGACTAAGGCAGAGCCTTCTATCTTATCTCCGTTTAGCAGAAAATCCCTTCCCAGGCTTACAGGCTTCCTCTCGTTAAATTTTATATTGTTAATATAACCCAGGAATGCGCTGATTTCCTTCTTTGTCTGCCTTATGCTGCTGCCACTACTTACTGCTTCAAGAATATAGCTCTCTAAAAGCTTGCTGAAGTTTTTTTCCATTGTCGTACTTTGATCAAATATATCTGTTCCATATATCTTTTTGCCATCCTGTTCAATTGCAACAACAATGCCTACAGCACCAGGGGTATATTGGAAATTCGAGACATAATCACTTAGCTCATCCTGCTTATGGTTGAATACATCATTTATATTGCCTGTCCTTGATGATACTTTGTGATCCCCTATAAGTTTGTTTACCTGACCCCATACTTCTCCCTGGCCTCTGGATGAGGCAGAACATACTCCTTTTGTCGCCATTCTCATGCTGGAGTAAAACCTGTCATCCTGCCGCCTTCGCTGCCTTGGGGGGTTTCTGAACCCTGGTCTAAAGGGATCCTCTATATTTAGGCCTATATTTAGAGAATCATATCCTGTGCTCCACCTGTGCTCTTCCACGCAGTTTACAGGCACATCTCCTTCAAAAGCTTTTGCCATATACACATTAGCTGCTACCATCCTGTTCTGTTTTCCGCCTTCAACATATTCTCCCTGGAGAATAAGAATCTCCTTCCCTGTCTTATTACTGAAATGAAGCGTAGGCACACTTCCTGTTTCGCTCACCCTTAATCCGGAATTTACTGCTTCGTCAAAGACAATATATTCAAGTTTGCTGTCAGCTTCAAGCAAAGGCGCAACTGCCATGTTCTTGTACTTCTTTATATTTCCTATCTTTAGTCTGTGAATATAATCACTGATTTCTTTCATCTTTTATCCCTCCAAAGGCCTTATCTTCGCCTTTATTCTTGAAAAGAGCCAGAAAAAGATATATCTAACCAGTGTAATAACCACAAAGGTAAACAATTGTGTATTTTATTCATCATTGTTTATTTTAGAAAGATTTAAATAATATTTTGTATTTCTCATTATCATGAAACGCAGGATTGTCAGGCATGGCAGCAGTTCATTGACAATAACACTGCCTATAAAATGGGTTGAGAAATTTAATCTCAAAAAAGGCGGTGAGCTGAACATTGAAGAAGCAGGACCTATGCTCATGCTCACCACAGAACAGGAAATCGCTTCTCCGAAAAAAGAGGTATCAATCACAGAATCAGGCATATTCACCAAGAATAATCTCTCACATCTCTACCAGCTGGGATATGATGAGATTGAGGTGCGCTTTGATGAAAGCAATGTGCTGGAGGAGATAAAGAAAAGGCTGCCTAATTGCATAGGATTTGAGATCATAGACCAGAAGGACAATATGGTCTATATCAAGAGCATAGCTACAACAATAGAATCTGAATTTGACACATTATTGAGGAAATCATTCCAGATCACAAATGAGATGGCAAAATGCATCCTTGACATTCTGAAAAAAAGCCATTATGAAAAACTGAAGGAAATCAGGAATATGGAATCTTTAAATAATAAGTTTACAGATGTATGCATAAGAATCCTGAATAAGAAAGGGTATAAGATACCAAAAAGGACAATGCAGATATATGAGATAGTCAAGAACATTGAAAGGATAGCTGATGAATTCAAGTATATATGTGACCTTTTTTCAGGTTGCAGCAAAAAGATTGATAAAGATATGCTCAATAATTTCGCAGATGCAGTTGACTACTATATGGTCTTCTATAATATGTTCTATAAATTTGATACAGGATTAAAAAAGAAGATATATCTCGACAGAAAGAATCTTCTTGATAAATATTATTCAAAACTGGAAAAATCAAAAGGCATAAATTCCAGATTTCTCCATCACATGATAAATATTGTCCAGAAAACATATGATGGCGCTGGCGGGTATTTTGCTTTGGTATTATGAGTTCAGTACAGAATGCAGATAAGGCTTATCTTTTAAGAGGATTTTTAGTTCTTTTTTTATCCTGCCTGCATGGGCCTTATTGCCAAAAGCCTCAATCTGCATTAGGTCATCCCATAAAGCCTGGCAGTGAATTACTGCTTTATCTTTAATGTCTTCTGGGTTGTCCCTTACAGGATCATACATCTCATAGATATTCCAGAGAACAGACTGCACTAATGAGTCTGTCCTTAGCTTGTTCTTGTCAAAATCCATCTTATGCTTTCCTTTTTCCTTCTGAAATCGCTCTGCATAAGATTCAACAAACTCTTCAAAACTGAAATCATATTCGCTGCAGATGTTCAATGCCTGCCTCTTGTGATGTATCCAGAAATCGCGAAGGTCGCTAAACGGGTTGTTGATTGCAATTGATGCCCAGTCAATGACTCCAAATTTTCTATACAATATTGCATCTCCGCTCTTGACAGATACAATGTTCTTTTCATTTATGTCTTCATGAGAAACCACATTCAGTCCACTCTGGGTGCTTTGCAATCCTATGCATGCATCTATCAGACTGTGTCCTAATTTCTCTTCAATCCCAAGTCCTGCAATAAACCTTTCTCTTATTTCTCTTCCAGTATCTGCCTCATGTAAGTCAATCCCATATCTTGCAAACTCACCCTTTGCATGAGTCAGTTTAATGTGATAGTCTGCAATTATTTCTGCTATGTCTTTGGCAGTCTGGAATATCTTATCAGGAAGCATCCTCATATTCCTTAGAACCCCATTATATGAATCCCCTGCGTTTTCAACTATCCCACCGAGGATAGCTATATCATAGGGATATGTTGTGTCTGATTCAGAAGGCTTGTAACCAATAGGCTTTCCTGTAGGGATGCCCTGTTTGTATATTATATGATAAACAGTGAGTTCTTTAAGGGTGGCGACAGGGTCAGCCTTGAAGACCCATACCTTATACAGCTTCTCAGGGTCATCATCTCTTATAAAGTATACCTCCCTGACTTTTTTTCTTGTAACAGGAATGTCATTTACGCTTGCAATAGCGACATTTACATTATAGGATGATGAAAGCACTTCTTCCAGCCTTTCTATGTCTAGTGGTTTGGATTTTTGTCCAGGGGTTTGTTCACTCTCTAATATGCTTCTCACATTTGCTTTAATCTTAACTGCATGCGACATATATGTTGTGTCCAGAGTGCGTTTTGTTCCAATAAGACTCTTTTTTATTCCGCAACTCTCCCTATAATTGAAACTCTTAAATTGTGGTGTGCATACTTGCAGCTTTTGTTCATAATCCCCAGATTCAATCCCCTCAAATCTTATCTTATCCAACAGATATTCCATTTTCATAATTGTGTTTTATTCTATTAATAAAAGCTTTTTGTGTATTTTGTGTATCCTTATTCAATGAGAATCCTTGTGCGTATTTAAATGTGATTAACACCAGATATTAACTCATAAGTAGTAACTAAATCCAAAGGTTTATAAAGTCCTAAGTAACAACATACTAAATGGCAGTGGGATTACATGTTGAACCAAGAAGGGTATACAGTTGGAGTGATTTTAAGAAAAAAGCCCCTCCTTATTCTATCGCTCTAGATGGTTTTGTAAATTCTGCTACTCGAAGAGACCCAAAAGGACCTTATGCTAATTTTGATCATCACTCGAAAGCAGATAGATTTGCAACTCGTTCTACTTCAGAGCAAGTACATATGGAGATAAATATGGGTTTATTTGACACATTTAAAAAAGATGGAGTCCCAGAAGCTAATATCTATGTTAATGATCCTGATGAGGATACGTGTCTTGCCTGGTGGCTGCTAAAAAATCATGAATTAATTAAAAATCATGCTGAGCCAAGAATCAATCGTCTTGTTTATTGTGAGGATAGGCTTGATTGCACAGCTGGAGCATATCCTTTTGGTGACACTTCAATGAGAAGAAAAATGGCATGGATATTTGAACCATACAATCAAGCTCGTTTTGATGGAAGGGTTGCTCAAATGGAAGAAGCAGAAATGCGAAATGTAATAGAGTCTGTTGAGAGTAGAATAAATGCTCATATATTTGGAGAAGGCAGTGAACTTGCCCTTGATGGTAATTATGAAAAGATTGGCGGTGGCAATGGTTGGACTTTAACGAGAGAAACAGGACATGCTTCAAGAATGGCTATGTATAATGAGGGAATAACTGCTTTTGCGACCTTAGTGGCAGAAAAACCTGATGGTTCATTTGTTTATGTTTTAGGTAGAAGGTCTGTGTGGGCTCCTTTTGATATTCTTAAATTATATTCAGGACTTAACGAAGAAGAAAGAAAAATTGTACACGAAAATAATAGATGGGGGGGCAGTGATACAATTGGAGGTTCTCCAAGAGAAACTGGAAGTAAACTCTCCCCAGAAAGATTACAAGCACTGATAAATTCTATCTTAAACAATAAATAGGTTCATGATATCCTAAGCCTTTATTACTCTATATCTGTTCAGCCTGCTTATATAATTATCGAGATTATTCAGATGCGTATCCAGACTAGCTTTTGCAACATCCTGTGAATTATTTCCATTGCGGCTTTTGACAAATGTTATGCTTCTTTTGCATGCTGCAATACCGTTTGAATACTTAAGGACAAGTACAGTATAAGGAAAACCAAATTGAGTGTGTTTGGTTTTATTGATAAGATTATATTCTATTCTGATAGGTTTGCCTGATTCACTTTCCAGAATCAACTTAGTCAAATTGATATCTCTTGTGTTATAACCTAAACTTAGTTCCTTTGATTTTTTTAATTTAATATATTTCATAACTATTATGACTGGGGAGTAGTATATAAAACTTTTGGTTCAATACAAGAAACTTTCAGGATTATGCCTATCATTTATCTCACCAGTAAAGTTCTGCAGCAGCATTTCTTTTATCCATCTATTTATTATAGTTGTCAAATAATTTGTTGATTGCATCTTCTAATTTCAATCCTTTTAATTTTGGAATATTTGAAATGCCTACTTTAATCTCATCGTAAACATGTTCAAAGCTTTTTGTTGTCAACAATCCGTAGATTTTATCATCACTCTTTTCAATTAAAATATATCCCCTCACTTTAGGTATTGCAATGTCTTCAGCAGCTATTTGTTGCTCCCAGTTTAATGGTGGTTCTTTCATTAACAGGCATATAGGAGTTAAAATATGCTGCACATTAGGTTCCAACTTTAAAGGAATTTTTTCTAAATAATTTATTAATCCCCACTCAATCCCTTTGGCGGAGGATTCTAAACGAAAGATTTGGTCTTGAAATTGGGTTATTGGCCCATCATAATGTCCCTGACTCACACAGCAATACGAAGCACCATAACCTGATTTGGGAAGATCACCAAATCTTAATTTAATTTCCTCTTGTACAAGTTGCATAAACTTCTTTTGTTGAATCAATTGAAAACTATTGAAATTATCTTCAATAGTGTCCTTTTCTTTCTTTGGTTTAAAATCTTTTTTATTGTCTGAAAGATCCCAAATATCTGTCATTTTAATAAACCTCCAATTATTATAAATATCTATTAGTTCATACTTTTATTTAATAGTTTGTAGTAGAAAATATACAACTTAATTGTATATTTACGAAATATTTATAAATAAAAGATTACCCACACCCTATATGGCCTTGACAATAGAAATCAAAAGAAAATTATTAGAGATATTAACTGTTGCTCCATGTTCTATTCAGGAGTTAGCATTCAAACTTAGTAAAAATTGGAGAACAATAGATAACTATATCTCTAAAATGGAAGAAGAGGGACTGTTAAGCACTAAAGAATTCAAGAGAGGGCCCAGAGTTGCATTCAAAATTGTATTTATTCAACCAGATGTGAATGTCCATATTTCAAACGCTCAAAAAAGAATCTTGAAAAAAATTGAATCTGGAAGAAGAAGCCAGGATTTTAGTCCGTTAGATATAATCCAGTTTTTGCCAGAAGAGGAAGTAACATCTTATTTCAAATCAATTAAATTACCAACTGATAAAGTGACAGAAAGCTTATTAAAATTTTTTAAACAAACTTCAAATAATTTATTGATGTTTTCAGGAGATCTATCCTGGGTTGATCTCAAAATAGGAAAAACAACTATTTTAGAGATTATTGAACAACTTGCAAAAGATAAGATTATGATAAAAATCATTGCAAGGGTAGATCAAAGTACAAAAGAAAGGATTGGTAAACTTCTTAATATTAATTATAAACTTGGTTATGATAGTATTGAGATTAGGCATGAAGAACATCCACTAAGAAGTTTTATAGTTGATGGAAAAATTGTCAGATTAAAAGAACCAGCTTTTTCCTCTCAAAAAGGAGAGCTTAAGAAAGTAGGAACATTTTTTTATGAATTTAAAAATGAATCCTGGACAAACTGGTTAGAAAGATATTTTTGGAGTGTGTTTAGATCAAGTATACCTGCTGAGAAAAGATTATTAGTTCTTGATAAAATAAAAGAGTTAAAATCTTAGAGTAAGATCTCTGTATGATATGATTGATATGTTTTAAATAACAAAAATTTGACAATTTATTGATAGCAAATCCTATCTCCACCATAAATGGTGGAGTATTACGGATTTACATTATAGATTATCAAATTTTTGGAATCCAAAATTTCGCACTGAAGTGAGGGGTATTAAACCCCAATAAAATTTCGTGCGAAATTTTCGATAAATCTTGCATCAAAATCAATACAAGAAGCTTTCAGGCTTATGCCTGTCATTGATCTCGCCAGCAACATTCTCAAGCATAATCTTCCTAACTTCTTCTATATCAGAAGTATGCCCAAGTACCCAGCCAAGCTTTGCATAAGCTGTCTCAGGCAGCATGTCTTGTAAATATATACAATTTAGTTTTATAGAAAGGTTTCTGAGATTAGAATATACATATGGATGTGTCCTTCCGTATAATGTCTGGGATGCAATGACCACAGCTGTCCCCTGGTCTTTTGCTTTTTTCAGGTAAGGCTCAAGAGAATATCCCTTAACTAATGTAGGAACATGACCAAGAGCAGTAGCGCTCAGCACTAACCCTTTATATCCTTTCTCCAAATAAAAATCAATTATCCGGGGGTCCATACCTGGATATATCGTAATCATAGCAATCTTATGCTCAAATTTGTTGTCAAGTTTAGGCTTAAGCTCTTTTGATTTTGATTTTTTTATGAATTTGTCATTTATGACTTCTATTTTTCCATCTAGATAAACTTTAGCAA
Source organism: Candidatus Woesearchaeota archaeon (assembly GCA_030670545.1). Lineage (GTDB taxonomy): Archaea > Nanobdellota > Nanobdellia > Woesearchaeales > JAGLGH01 > JAGLGH01. The sequence continues at coordinate 10,669 of DAOVBM010000003.1, read as the reverse complement.
GAGGCAGTTCATTTACAGGCCTGAATGCATCTCTCCTCGAAGTATGCATCTTCCTTATTTTTGTTCCCCTGTTCAAGATACAGTAATCATCATTTATTGTTCCATGAAGGCATGTTGCAACTCCTGCAAAATCTAGTTTTGCAGCTGCTGTAACTGAGCATATTAAGTTCATAAATGCATCAGAGCTTCCTCTGTCAATAGACCTCTGCGATGCTGTAAATATAATAGGCTTGTTTAAGTCTTTTAAGAAAAATGATATTGCTGCTGTTGTAAAATGGAGTGTATCAGTTCCTTGTGTTATAACAACTCCGTCGCAGTCTTTAATCTCCTTATATATTGCTTCTGCAATTTTCTGCCAGTCTTTAGGATTCATATCCTCACTCATCAAGCTCATTACTTTCTTTGCTTTTATATTTGCGATTTTTTCAAGTTCTGGGCACATCTCAACAAAATCCTCAGCAGTATAATCAGCATATACCCCGCCTGTCCTGTAATCAATTTTTGAAGAGATTGTTCCGCCGCATGAAATAATAGAAACAGTTGGTAAATTCTTATTAAACTTCATCTCACGCTTCTTTATATTTTTTTGCTTATATTTTTCAATAGGCTCCACTTTTTTAATCTTAGTATTATTAATTCCTAGATTATAGCCATTATCCAGCTTGAGAACTGTAATGCCTTTTTCCAGAATGTCAGGCCTAGGCATAAGTATGCCCTGAAATTCCTCATCTTTTGTTATTATCTTAATATAATCTCCTTTCTCAGGTTTTGCCATTGTATACAGATAAAAAAGTCTTGTTTATATAAAGATTTTGGATTTTAACAAAAGAATTATTTATCTTTTCCAGAGAAATACACATCTTCGCCATTAGAACCCTGGATTCCAATCAGCCTTACACCTGACCAGCCCCTATGACTATGCTCCAACGGACCGACAACTCTTGCCAGCAGACCATATTTCTGTTTTATAAGCTCAGTTGCTTGTTTTGGCTCAGATGTTGTTATAAATCCATCATTGCCCATTGGAAATGATGCATACGCAACTTCAGCAGGCATTAAAGAGTGTCCTATAAGTGCTGATTCTCTCCAGTCAGGCCTGAAAAGGTCATTGATATTAACAAAGAAGTTATGCTTGGAAAGAGGTTTTGCAAGTTTTCCTTTGAATGCTCCTCCACTCATGTGGTATACGCTTGTTGCTAGGCCTTTGTCTATCAAATCATTAAAAACAGGATAAAGAATTGTTGATGGTTGAGCCAGATATTGCAGAAATATCTTTCCAATCTCTGTCTGATGCCAGTTTTTACCAAAAATGTCAACCATTACTTTTCTCTTATCTGTTATCCCATTTGACCTTGGATTAGGTATTGGTGCTGTTATAGCAACAAGATAATCCAGTGCAGTTGGCTTTAATGGATTCTGCAATCTCCTTTCATCAATTGTGCTTACAACAGAACCGCCCAGATTATAAGAATCTGCGCAAGGATTATAACCCATTATCCTGTTGCCTACTTTATCCTCATCAATTATTGCTATCAGATTATTCTTTCTCCCAAGAGATTCAGCATGCGCAATTATTTCATCAATAGGAATATTTCCTTTTGTTTCAACAATAGTTGAACTTACTCTTACTCTGGCTCCCAGCTTTACTGCATCATCAAATTTCATAGCTGCTTCGTCATCAACAGCGAGCTTATAATTCATTGACCTTTCATAAAATTCTGTTTTTGTCCCGACACCGTCTGAATTAATCATAACCGGTTTTCCTTCAGGATCAAAAACTGCATAGCTGACACCATTTTTTTTAAAGCTAAAGAATAATGATCCATCTGAAGATAATTCCTCTGCTTTAGACCTGGGAAGAAGAGCTATCATTGTTCCGATTACATTTGCTTCGCAATTGACACGGTTTCCAAGGATTGCATTCTCCCCTGTTGGGATGCCAACCTTATGCTTATCTGCGCCTTCTTTTAATGCATAACCTACTGTATCAATCATATCAGAGTGTCCAGTATTTGAGTCTACAACATCTGCAAAAGCTACAGGCTCTGCGCCTATATTTTCAGAATCATAAGCAAGCTTGTCAATAAGTGATAAAGTATGTCTCCTTAAGTCCATCTCTTTGGGGTCTCCTCCTGCAGAATGAACTGCTACAACATAATCCTCAGGAATCCTAAGAACAGCCAGTCCTCCTATACCTTGTGATATTATCTCAATCTCGTTTCTGTTGTTAAGTGTTTGAGCGCAGATAGAATTCAGTCTGGTTGACCCTTTATCTCCTCTTTTAATGACATCTTTGATATAATCTATTTTTTGCATTTTAGTAATATGAATTATTTATTATAACAAAAATTTCGCACTGAAGTGAGGGGTATTAAACCCCAATAAAATTTATTGCGAAATTTTCGATAAATCTTTTTTAAACTCAAAGCAGATGCTCTTTTGCATATTGCACTGCATTCTGAAATATCTTAACTCCATCGCCAAGTTTAGATTCTAGTATCTCCTTATTTTTGCTTAGATGATATTTTTTTCTGGTCCATTGGTCATGATTTGTCCAGTGATTAAATGCTTCTGGATGAGGCATCAATCCAAATATTCTTCCAGTTGGATCGCATATCCCTGCAATATCATATACAGAACCATTAGGATTGTCAGGAAAATACTTGTTTGCTAATTCCCCTGTCTGTTTTATGCAATACTGCATCACTATCTGGTTCCCATCGACAAGTTTTTCTAAAACATTCTCTCCTGGAATGACTTTGCCTTCTCCATGCCTTATTGGAAACTCAATTGTATCAATTCCTTTTGTATAAATACAAGGTGAATCCTGATTCACTTTAAGTTTTACCCACTGATCCCTGAAGTTTCCGCAGTCATTATATGATACACTAAGAACTCTCCTGCCGCCCTGGTCATCAAACCCTGGCAAAAGGCCAAGGTTAGCTAAATTTTGAAAACCATTGCAGATTCCCATCACCATATTTTTATTCTGATACACAAATTCCAAAATTTCATCATAGATAAATCTTCTTGTGTCATATGCCCATTTGACAGCTCCTCCATTCTCATCTCCTGCATGGAAACCGCCTATGAAACATAGAATATGATAATCATTGATCTTAACATTCTTTGACTCTATGTCCTTGACATGCACCAGGTCAGCTCTTGCGCCAGCCAGTTCAAATATATATTTTGTCTCATGATCGCAGTTCAGGCCTTCACCGTATGGTACAAGCGCTCTGACTTCCTTTGTCTTTTTTCCCATCATCTATCACCATGCGTGCTTTTCCATACTTTCTTAAGATCATAAATATTTTCGTTCATTATCTCATTTCCTTCCAGGCCATTGATTATGAATCTGTTTTCTGTAAATTTGCCTATGCAGGATGCACTATCCCCCATCTCAGACTCAAACATCACCTTATTCTCTTCCCTTACTTCTACAATAAGCCTTCCTGTTGATTCTGAATACATAGCTGTATCATCACGATTAACAGAATCATCTATTAATAAATTCTGCAGAGAAACATTGACTCCAAGATTTCCTCCAGCAGCCATCTCAAACAGATGCACTGCAAGGCCGCCTTCTTTTACCACCTTAACAGTATCAACATATTGTCTTGCTTCGACGAATCCATGATATGATTCAAGGTTATGTTCACTGTCAGTTTTTGGGACATTTAATCCTATCTCTCCAAACATTGCATAATATTCAGAACCGCCTAATTCATTTTTAGTTGCGCCTATTACATAAATCAGGTTCCCTGCTTCTTTTGCATCGCAGGAAAGACAATCACTTACATCATCGATAGTGCTGACCAGGGAATATTGCATTGTTTCAAGGCCAGACATCCTGACTTTCTTTCCAGTCTCTACATCATCCATAGTATTGTCAATATACATGCTGTCTTTTCCAGAAAGAAGAGGATTGTTGTATAACAGGCACAACTCTTTTAATGCCACGTTAGCCCTGACAAGCTGCGCTGCTTTATGTTTTGCGTCGGGGTTTTCAGAACCTTGCTGAATTGAAGGCCAGCAAAAATTATCCATCCCTGACAGATGTCCTAAATCAGCGCCCACTGCAAGGATACTTCTTACAGCCTCGTCAAAAGATGCAGTAACCATATGATAAGTATCAATCTTTGAGTATTTCTGCTTAACATTCTGCGTGAATACAAATCCTTTTTCAGAATTCAGGTCAGGCCTGATTACAACAGCGTCAGATGGTATATCATTCTCTATTCCAACCAAAGGCTTGATAACACTTGTTCCCTGAACCTCGTGGTCATACTGCCTTGTTATCCATTCTTTAGAAGCGATATTAGGCATTTTAAGAAGATTTTTGAAAAGTTTTCCATGATCTGCGATTTTATTTATGAATTCACATATACCCTTTGGTTCATACAACCCTCTTTCTTCAGGTTCAACCCATTCTGCATCAAATTCCCATTGCGGAAACTCTTCTTCTAAAAGTTTTGTAGGGATATATGCGCAGGTCTTAGAACCATATTTGATGCGTAATGCTTCATCATTATTGAACTTACCAATAACTGTACTTTCAACACCATGCTTTTCTGAAAGTTTTAGGAAGTCATCTATACATGGCAGCCTGACAGCAGTTGTCATTCTTTCCTGTGATTCAGAAACCCAGATCTCCCACTGGTCAAGACCATCATATTTCAATGGCACTTTATCAAGCCAGACTTCTGCGCCAGTCTTTCCTTCGCTATTTTTCTCTCGTGAAGCTTCGCCTATTGAGGATGAAAGTCCCCCGCCTCCATTATCTGTAATGAATTTTAAATAACCCATGTCTCTTGCTTCATTAATAAAATCATGCATCTTTTTTTGAGTATATGGATCTCCAATCTGGACATGTCCTGCAGGCGTGTTCTCATCAAGCCCTTCTGATGCAGCTGTAACACCATGTATCCCATCCTTGCCTACTCTGCCTCCTGACATTACAATAAGATCTCCTGAAGAAATCTCTTTCTCATAAGCAGGTTTGTGCAGAACATCAACAGGCATAAGCCCGATTGCAGTAACAAAGATATTGCTTTTTGCAATGTTCTCAGGCTCTTCATAATAAAAGCCAAATATTGTAGGTATGCCGCTTTTGTTGCCCCCATCCTTAACACCTTCAATTACTCCATCCTGCAGTCTCTGCGGATGAAGAAACGGCTGTAAATTGCCCTTATAATCTCTTGGACCAACGCAAAAACCATATGAACCTGCAATAAGCTTTGATGATTTTCCAGTACCAAGTGGATCACGATAGACCCCAACAATCCCTGTTATAGCTCCACCATACGCTTCCATATTCGACGGGCTGTTATGGGTCTCAGAAGTGATTACATAATAATAATCCTTATTAAATCGCCTAACCCCTGAATTATCCCATAATACAGATACAACATCAGCTATATCTGCGGATATCTGTTCTGTAGGATTCTTAATAAATTCAACAAAGAGATTATCAATAACAGTCATTCCATTGGTTTTCCTGTCAAGATAATTAAATCTGGCATTAAATGTATTGTGATTGCAGTGGTCACTCCGCGCCTGCGCAAGATACTCAAGCTCTACATCAGTTGGGCCTTTTAACCCATATTTTTTCCTTTCTGCCAGGAATTCCTGATCATTGAAAGCCTTGGCTATTGTTGGAATATCTTTTTCATTCAAATAAAGTTGCCTGTCTTCGCTTAATGTTTTGATTCCTTTAAAAGTAATTTCAGATAATGGCATGCTTATAAATGTCGGTACATGATTCAATCTTACTTTAGGAGTATTTCTTCCAATACCTACATCAGGATTCCATTCTTCATTTGAATATACCTTAAAATTTTGGACAATATGGTTTGCTTCCATCTCTTTTCCAATCTTTTCAATCTGCTCTCTTTCAAGATTGCTGCCTTTTATTGCAAAATAAGAAGATGAAAAAACATTGAAGTCTGAGTGTCCAATCAATGGCGCAAGCATATCTTTTGTAGTGTCACTAGTAGTATCCTTAACACCAGGCCTTAATGTTACAGACAAGACCCAGTCCATATCGTCTTTGCCGATAAGAGGAGAATAAGAAGATTTTTGAGTAACAGGATTTGTTAGCGCATCCTGGAATTCTTTTTTCACTATATCATCAAGTTTAGTGTCAACTGTAAGGACACGGATATGTTTAACATCATCAATTTCAATACCAAAATAATTCTCAGATCTTTTTCTTAATACTTCAGCTCTGGCATCAAGAAGAAAAGGATTATCTGTATCCATACATATCTCAAGCCGGGAAAATCCATTATTTTTCATTATTTGCTACCTTTGAAATATCAGCTTTCTTCCTCATTTAAATATTTATCTTATCTAAGAATGGTGACGAAAATAGAAAAAGTTATATGGTTGTAGGCGCATCAATAAACACAGTCTTAACACCAAACTTCTTCTCAAGCACAGGCATCAGAGCTTTAACACCAACTGTTTCAGTCTCATAATGGCCTGCAAGGATAAGATTGATGTTTCCTTCTTTTGTCTCGTGATACTTTGAATGAGGAGCTTCGCCAACTAAAAGACAGTCAATTCGCTTTTGCATAGCTTCGCTTAATGCATCGCTTCCACCGCCGCTTACAATTCCAATTGTCTTGATCTTGTCTTTACCAAACTTAAGAACTGTGCATTTTGTGTTCAACTTTTCCTCAACAATCTTCTTAAGTTCTTCAATTTCAATCTCCTGCTTAAACTTCCCCATCTTTCCTATTGTCACTTCATGATACTCTGCAAAATCCTCTATCTCTTCCAGATCAAGCATCTTTGCAAGCTGGATATTGTTTCCATATTTATCATGCTTGTCAAGCGGAAGATGGCATGCATAAAGTGATACATCATTCTTTATCAATGGTTTTATCCTGTTGTAATTAAGATCAGTGATGAATTTCAGAGAATCGCCCCAGCTGATTCCATGATGGACTATTATCATGTTTGCTCCTTGTTCTATTGCTTTTTCAAAAACTTCCAGGCATGCATCGACAGCAAATGCTATCTTATGGATCTGCTGTTTCCCCTCAACCTGAATACCGTTGTTTGAGCTATCCTCTACCTCTGCAACTCTTAATTCCTTATTAAGAAAATCCGCAATCTGTTTTAATTGTGCCATATCAAATAAACTTTATCCTTATGTTTAAATAATTATGCAAATTTTGGGAGTAAAAAGTCTGCTATTCAAGGAGCACCAGCATCATCAGGTCAAAACTCTTTCTTATTCAGACTTCCTGCTCGTCGCGGGGGAGGCCCCCCTTCGGGGACGCAGAGCCTTCTATAGATACATAAAGAGATTTGAAGATGCTTGTGTTCCATGACGTCTGACTTTTTACTTACCAAATTTGCTGCGTTTATTTTCCTCCCTTATGCTGATTGAACTTCAGATAAAAAGAGTAAATGTCATTACATGAAATATTTTTTATCAAAAAAAATATTTACAAAAAACAAAAAGTTTAAATACTAATGAACCTAGAGTCAATATATAATCAAATTTTTTTAGAAATTTGGTTGAGGTGATATTATGGCAGCTAAGAAAAAAGCAGCAAAAAGAAAACCAGCTAAGAAAAAAGTTGCGAAAAAGAAAGTAGCAAAAAAGAAGCCGGTTAAGAAAAAGGCAGTGAAAAAGAAAACAGCAAAAAGAAAGCCAGCTAAGAAAAAAGCTGTGAAAAAGAAAGCTGCAAAAAGAAAGCCAGTTAAGAAAAAAGCTGCGAAAAAGAAAAGAAGATAAACTAAATTTTTTCTTTTTTATATTTCTTATATTCTTTATCTAAAAATGAAACTCAAGTGGCTCGGGCATGCAAGCTTCAAGATAACATTGGGTCACAAAGTCATATACATTGATCCTTATGCAGGAGATGATTATTCTGACAAAGCAGAGATTATTCTTGTTTCCCATGGGCATTATGACCACAGCAGCATGGAAAAGATTTCGCAGGCGCGGGTTGATGACACTATCATACTGACAACAAAAGATAATGTTGCTGCAATAGGTGGGGAGTCTTTTTCTCCAGGAGATAGCAAGAAAGTCGGAGACATAACAATAACAGCAATCCCTGCATACAACCTAAGAAAACCATTTCATGAAAAAGAAAATCCAGGTCTGGGTTTTATAATCAGATTTGACAGCAAGTCAATATATCATGCTGCTGACACAGATATTATTCCAGAAATGGAAGGACTTAAGCCTACTGTCGCACTGCTTCCTGTCGGCGGCACTTACACGATGAATGCAAAAGAAGCTGCAATCGCTGCAGAAAAGATAAAGCCAAAGCTTGTTATACCCATGCATTACGGAAGCGGGATTGTTGGAAAAATTGATGATGCTGAGCTGTTCAAGGAGCTTATTGAGGTCCATCCAGATATTAAAGTAAGAATATTGGAAGAAGGAGAAGAGATTGAAATATGAGTTAAATCTTGATAAAATATATCTTGATAAAGTATTTAAACATAAGGCGATTCCATTAAGAAAATGACAGATGAATTTGAACACAAGGCATTACAGCTGGATGAAAAAACAAAGACAATATTCATAGCCATGTCAAAGCATATTTTCTATTTCAGGCGGCATTGTGTAAAATTTGTTCTTGAACAAGGATATACTCCTATCTCACAGTTCGGCATATTTGATTATTTTGTAACAGATACAGTCAAGAGGGGTATGGTCAGAAAAGCTAATAATAATCTAATCAGGATATCTGATGAGCTGTGGGTATTCGGCCCAATAGCTGACGGAGTGCTTGCAGAGATAAAGCTTGGGAAGCAGATGGGAAAACCAATAAGATATTTTGCAGTTATTGGCTCTAAAGACATAAAAGAAATCTCAAAAGAAGATGTTGAATTTGAAGAAGATCTGGAAAAGTTCGCTGGTGAATTGTAGATGAAGAACATAGAAGCAGAAGTAAGAAGCTTTATCTCAAGAGAACAGTATGACCATCTGCTGGAATTCTTTAACAAGAACGCAAAGCTTGCTGCAGAAGATTACCAGGAGACATATTATTTTGATTCTGGAGAAGACCTCAGGATACAGAAGAATAATTTCTTTTCAAAGATATGGATGAAAAAAGGAAAGCTGCATGATGATTTCAGGGAGGAGATAGAGATAAAGTTTGACAGGGATGATTTTGAAAAGCTTGAGAAGCTTTTTCTGCTGCTTGGTTTTAAGGTCAAGATAAAATGGTTCAGGAAAAGGCGCAAGTTTGAATGGGATGGAATAAAGGCCTGTGTTGATTATACAAAAGGATAAGGTTATATCCTTGAGCTGGAGATATTGTGCAGGGAAGAAGATAAGGAAGAAACATTAAATCTCCTTAAGCAGAAGCTGGCTGAATTGAATATACCCTTGACACCAAAAAAAGAATTTGAAAAAAGATTTCAGCATTATGAAGAAAACTGGAAAGAGTTGATTAAGGAATAAGTTAATAATGCAGACATCTTAAATTTTATCTGCTTTCGTGATTTTCTCTTCAACTGCTTCTCTAAGCAACTTAATATATAAATTCATCTGTAATTCTGTTTCTTTCCAGTCTTGTTGAGATACTGGAGTAGCATAATAATTTATCCCATTTCTTTTTGTTCTTATCTTTTCGAAAAATCCCCAGTCTAGTTCTAAATCAGGATATTTAACACAAAGATATGCAAATAAGCATTGATGATTAGATGATTTTATCTTATCAAATAAAAGATATGCTTCAACAATTTCATGTAAGACATCATAATACAGCTTATAAGCAGAATTCCATCTTTTTTTAGCTAAAATATCTTTCGCACTCGCTAAGTCTTCTTCAGCAATCTTTAGATTGGCTTTTATCTTGTCAAGATTCACTTCTTCTTGTGGTTGAAAATTTCCTTCACACTTGCATCTCCCATATACATCTTTCTTTTTCCTAAATACTGGCATTTGCGATTACCTCCTTTGGGATATCTCCTTTAATGAGATTTCCCCTAATAATTGTTCTTAATAATCCTGCACCAAGTCTTGTTAATTCCTTTTTATTCTTTGATGTAAACAATTGAATATCATAGTGAAGTATGCGTTCGTATTTTCCTATATTTAATCCAGCAGGGTCTCCATAAATAAAGATATCAATATCACTATTTTTGTGCCAGTCACTTCTGCTAAAACTTCCAAATATAATGATGCTCTTGGTTTTTTTTAATGATGCTAAATGGCTTAGAAGTCCGCTGCCATAGAGCCTGTTTAATGCAAAAATTCTTTTTTTATATTGATAATTTGGATTGTCATAGTTGCTTATATAATGGGGCATCTTGCCTTTTTCTTTTATTTTAACAATAATACCTTGTTTCTGAAATTTTTTTAGCCATTTGTCTAGCTTACTTTGCGCTAAATTTAATTTATTTGATAATTCAACAAAATGCCAGTGCTTACTAGGGTAATTAAAAAACTCCTCCAAAACAGAATTTTCCATGCTCTTCATAATACTACCCATAATGGAGAGTATTATTTAAACCTTTCGTTTTTTGGATGTTACAACATTCTGCATTTGCGGCTGCGTAGAAATGCTCCGAAACATATATAACCCAGTAAGCCCAAGATAGGGCTTAGTGGGGGTGAACATTCGAGGTGTTCACCAAATGAAAAAGAAAAAGACGTTTTTAATAAAGTTTGCGGAAAAGATCCTCTCTG
>DAOVBM010000018.1 GCA_030670545.1 Candidatus Woesearchaeota archaeon | reverse complement strand
TTATGTGTTCTATTCAGAGACAGAATCAACAAGAGATACAATATTTGCAGAAGACAACCAGTGCCTTGCTCCAAGATGTACTGATATTGAATGCTCTGGATCAACTTTAACTGTTACAGTCAGCTCATTCAGCGGTTATGCAGCAGAAGCAGATGTAAGCCTTACTATTGATGCAGATGATCCTAAGCTTGTTGGTCAGGAAGTGCATTTCACTGCAGATTACAGAAATTTGACTGATGACAGTTTTATAACAGGAGCAACATGCACAATTTATTTCACTGACGGAAACTATCCAATGGCTGAAGGAGCAATCTACACCTACAACAGGACATTTGTGACAGAAGGACTAAAGGATTACAATGTAACCTGCAGCAAAACAGAATTCTCAACATTGACTGCTTATGACAATGCGACAATAACAAGCGCTGAGATCCCAGAGTTTAGTATATTGACTTTAGGATTGGGATTGGTAGCTGTGCTGATTGGATTAGTAATAATCAGAAGAAAGAGATAACTTCTATTAAACATCCCTGATTTTCTTACCATAGATGTATATATACTTCCATGCAAATCCCTGTTTTCTTTCTATCTTAATCTTGAATCCGCATTTCTCAAACAGGAGATTTACTGCATCATCATCTGAAAGCCAATCAATATTGGGTATGATATCAAAGAACTTGTCATAATCGACAAAACATATTCTTGAGCCATTCTTTAGCAGCTTGTTCATATGTGTAAGTACTTTAGTAGGGTTCTGCATATAACCAAGCATTCCTACAGACACAATAACATGCACAGCAGGGACAGAAGGATGCACCCTCTTATGATGATGCGGGTCATGGAACAATGTTATATGTTTATGCTTTCTCTTGTCAAGCCTTTTCTGTGTTATGGAAAGATCACGCTCAGATATATCTGTTGCATATACCCTGCCATTCTTGCCTACTTCTTCAGCAAGGTGCATTGTAAGAGTGCCTACAGAACACCCAAATTCAAGCACTGTCTTCCCTTTTATGTTTCCGACAAGTTTTATTATTTTCTTCCTTACTTTGATAGGCAGCATCATCCTTTCAGTAAACAGTGCAGCATATGCAAGAACATTGTTTGTCTTCCTAATAGCTTTAGGATTGTAGTACATTTCAAGGAGGAAATAGACTGGCATGCCTAAAAAGATTAGCGAGAGCCCTAATCTCAGGATATGCGCTGCCCCTTGTGTTTCCTTTAGCCACATGATCAATAAAAATGCATTGAACAATATTACTACCAATGGCCCGACTCTTCCAAATGGAACTTTATAATATCTTTTCAGATTAGGTTTCTTATATCTCAATATCGTCAGGCTGAATAATACAGCTGAATACATGACTAACACTATTGGCACCAAAAGATGCAGCAATGTCAGGTAAGAGCCAGCAGCAATGAATACAAGTATTGATGATATAACTGTCTGAAGAATTATTGCTTTATAAGGGGTGTAAAATTTGTTGTGGATCTTTGCAAATTGAGGCATAAAAAGCTTATCTTTAGCCATTGCCAATATCAATCTGGGAGCTGCGACAATCCAGCCAGCAACAGATCCAATAATTGCGAGGTAAACCAGCAATGTGAAAATAGTTGAGCCAACATCTCCGAAATGGACAGCTGCCAGGTCAGATAGGGGCGCAGAAGACTCAGCAAACGTCTGCCAGGGCATTACACCAATTGAAGTGACTATAAACAGAAGGGATATTACTGCGATTATGATTGTACCATATATGATTGCTTTTGGCATGACCCTTGCTCCATCTTTGGTTTCAGCTGCAAGGAAAGTAGAGGTTTCCCAGCCAAAAAATGTTTCTGCAATGAAAAATATCGCGATGAATATAGAAGATGCAGGGAATACAAAAAAAGGGGACAAGTTAGAGAGCTTCATTGAAACCAGCCCAGGAATAATAAGAGCAAGCAGAGTTCCCATTGTGATGAATCCAAAAGTCACAAGCATTACAGAGCTTGTCTTCATGCCCCTGTAAGCTATATAATTAAAGATGAATATGAATGTCAGTGAAAAAAGCACTTTAGCCCAAATGATATGCACTGGAAGGAGATATTGTATTGCTCCTACAACAAGCATCGCAATTGTGATGTTGCCTGCAATCAATGTCCCCCAGCCGATTATGAAACTCCAAAACCTTCCATAAGCCTGTTTGCAGAATTCATAGACACCTCCTTCTTTTGGAAACATGCTTGTCAATTCAGCAAAGCACATTGCAATATATATAGAGATTATAGAAAGGATTACCCATGAGATTATTGAAGCAGGGCCTGCGTATTTAGCTCCTAAAGCAGGCAGAAAGAATATACCTGTGCCCATTATAGAATTGACTGTGATCAGGAGTATGACCCTGAAACTCAGCACTTTCTTTAGCTCTGCCATATAGGAGAGATTGATGAGAGGTTTATATAAAGGATTCTGTTTATTGGGTGGTGGTGAAATCTTTGAAGAATCGTTTCCCTGTTTTTTGTTCTATGTCTCTCCAGTTATAGACAAGAGCATCCTTACACATATTACATAGGTCAGAAGTTGATGCACTATATTCAAATACGCAATTAAGTGGTGCATTGTATGCTCTTACCACATTTTTAAGATTATTTACTGCAAAATCATGGTGGTACCCTAAAGATAAAAGATGTACTGCTTCGTGTTTTGCAATCCTCTTTATGAAATTTGTTGACTGTTGTCTTTGTTTTGGAAGATACATAAAAATTATCCCTTGCTGAAAATGACCATATCCCCAATCGACTTCGTTATATGGAGCTTTTTGATCCAATATTATAACATCAGCGTGATGTTTCCCCCCTCTTTGCGTTTTTCTATAAGGTTCATCTAAAAAAAGATTAATTAACCCCTTAAAATCCACTTCTCCATCCTTCATATAATCTACACATTTCTCAACATGATTATCTATTCCATAAGTTTTTACTTCAAAATCCAGATTAATTTCCTTGACTAATTCTTTAATCCCTTCTGTGACAGGTTCAAGACAGTAATCTGGAACTTTTGAATAATTGAATATTCTTATCTCTCTCCCATTTATCCACTCAGGAAGTATAGTGCCAATATTATTCATATTTCTCCAATACTTTTTAGGATCATTAGTCTTCCTTTTTTTCGCATTGTTGATGATATCTTGTTTTATCCCTGCCATAATATTATAATCATGTTGTATATACTCTTTTCTCTTTCTTTTAGTTTTAATCTCTTCTATTATAATATCTATCTCCGGATGTGTACAAACGACTGAGCTATTTTTTCTCCCTCTTCCAAGATATTTCCTTATTTGTTTAAATATTCTGATGTCCATAATTAATCAAGAATTAAATTAAATTAATAAGTTTAATCATAAATTTTCCGCAAGATTTCCGGTTCCAGAAATCTTCCGATATCCTCGAAAAATCACACGTTTTTTCTCAGAAAGCCATTTTAAAGACAGCCCATTTAGGTTAATCATCAAAGATCCAACAGATGTTGGGGAGGAAATTAAAATGGCGAAATCGCTTATTGTAATGCTTGGTGGGGATGGAGTAGATAAAACGAAATTGGTAAAGTATATTGATGAATCTTATCTGAAAGAAAATTTCGGAGATTTGCTTGAATATATGTTAGATCCAACATCAGATGAGCTTAATCAGAATACATACAATGAAGACGAGACTGATTTTGCAAATGGTTGGAAACAAGCATATGAGAAAAGTAAAGTTGAATCAGACTATCAGGTAGGGTTAATGGCTATTGACAAGAATAATCAATTGGTGAAATGCCCTCTGCATAAGATTGTCGCAGATTATAGTGATAGGATTGTTAAAATAAAAAACCAAGGAGGGGAGGATTACAAAGGAATTGATCTTATAATAGCAGACACAAGTTCGTCAGGATTGTCCTAGTTATTATAAAATGGTATTAATACCAAGCACCACTTTTTTGGATTATTTCAAAGAGAGTGATGAATCATTCCTCATCCATAGAGGAATGATTTATACCTTGCATAGTCCACAAGGTCAGGATAGTGAGAACTATCTATATTATGCACGGAAAAAATATGCCATTTTAGAATCAGAAGATATTGATACATTAAAAAAAGAATATGTAAATTCCAATAGAGGATTGATTGAAAGATTAATCACAGGCTATGTTAAAGAGAAATATATCAATAAAATCAGTACATTAAAAGATGAGATAAAAAACAAGAAGAATATTTTTGAACACTGGAGAAATACCTCCACTGAAAAATTTATCATAAAAGATGTCTTTGAAGAATATTGCAGGTTGTACAATCTTGATAGTTCCACCAATAAAAACAACAATGAAATAATAGATTTTAATGTTAATGATTACGCTAATCTTAAGTCACCTGAGATTTATATTGAAGATTTTGAGGATACAGAATTAAATCAGATCTTTAATGATAATTCCCTTCTGATTATCGGTCAGAGAGCATATCAGTTGAGAAAGGTTAATGGATCCTGTGATAATTTTGTAAAGCTAAATAATATCAGGTACAAGATATTGAATTCAGAGACACTTGATCAACTTATTTCTAGATACAACTCCGCGATTTCGAATAGTATTATGTATATTGCAGATAAAAACTCACAGAGCTACATAGAAACGTTAAATGAGTACGAGAAAGCTCGAAAGGATATTGATAATCTAATCTCAAAAGAGAAGAACTACAGTTTGATAAACGAAAGCCAAAGGCGTTCTGAAAGAACAAAAAGCACTATTGGATTTAAAGCAAAAGGCAGACAGAATAATCAATTGATTTATGAAGTTTATCTGGAACTAGAGCCCTACATTATCAAGAAAAGCAATGACTATTATTTATTCGAGAAGGTAAGACTAGGGAATTCTTTAGCTGTTTTAAATACTAAAATAAAGATCATAGGCAAGCCATCAGTACTGACTCAAAGCTATCATCATCCCTTTGTACATGACAACCTTGAGATTTGTTATAATGATCAGCCAGATAAGCCAGACAGATTTGAAAGAGAAGGAGTAAACTTTGGATTTTTTAATATTGATAGGCTTGAATATGATGGCTTTGCAAGAAATGTAGCTGTCGCCCTAAATATATCACGAAAGGCTATGGAGTATGGATATAATGCAGATGAAGTAATTGCTGTCCATTCTTTGAGTCTAACTAATTTCCCTAATGAGTACCTAAAAGGCGGAAGGAATGAAGCATTATCAAGAGGGATAAGAATTATCGACAATGATGAGAGGTTTTCATGATGGTTTCATATATGCAGGATGACAGGCAAATAAGAATTAAAGGGTGGGGTATGGAAGGACAAAAGAAAATACGTGAAAGCAAAGCACTAGTAATTGGATCAAACGTTCTCTCCCAGATGCTATTAGTTAATCTTGCAGGCTTAGGTGTGGGCAGTATAATGGTTATGGACAACAAAAGAGTCTCCAGAGAAGATAAACATAATTTTCTATATCAAAAGGAAGACTCAAATAATATCCACATTGGAAAAAAGAGGTGTTCTCTCATCATAGAGATGCTCAAGAAGATTAATGAAGATATTTCTCTTTCATATAGGCACTCGATGTTCAGAGAAGCATGGCTTAAGGATTTTAGACCTACAATAATCTTTGACGCAACAAATAATATAGTATCAAAAAAAGAAGCTTTGTCTTATTGCATGAAAAATAATGTGCGATTCATTAATCTTTGCGCAGAGCAATATAGAGGCATAATCACAGCATTTAATCCTCATGATAAGAGTAGATTAAATGAAAGCCTATTAGAATCAATTATTCTATCTGAATTTTGCAATCGGGAACAGGGTCCTATTGCAAGCGGGGTGATAGCAGGTCTTGCAGCAGAGGAATTAAGAAAACATGAAATTGATCTTGCACAAAACCAAAGTAGTGATAATCCTCTTAAATCAGGCTCTGGAATCATATATAACCTATACTCCAAATCCAGGATATCTTTACAATATGATGAAAAAATAAATTCATTTGGATATTTCAAAGAATTGAATGTACTTGTGGTAGGAGCGGGAGCAATAGCTAATTATGTAGCATTAAATTTGTCGCTTCTTAAAGTTGGAGATATAGATATAGTTGACGATGACATAATCAAAAGGCATAATCTAAACAGGCAATTTGCGTTCTATGATAGAATAGGAGAATATAAATCAGAAGTGTTGAGCGCAAGATTAAAGCAATTCAATCCCAATGTAGAATCAAATTTCATTAATAAAAAACTTGGTCCAGAAGATGAGCATCTATTTTCAAATGGGAACAAAATTGGCAAATATGATATAGTTTTTGGCTGCGTTGATAATTTGGAAGCAAGAAAGATTGCAAATAGATTTTGTGCTGAAAATAACATACCTTATATTGATGGAGGAACAACAGCATTAACAGGCCAATTAGCAGTATATTCTCCTGGCAAAAAAAGGTGTATTGACTGCCAGATGGATCTTGATCAATTAATAGAAGAAAGAGAAGAAAAAAAGAGACAAAGGATACAAGAAACTGGCAATAGCTGTATTGAAGCAGAAGCCAGTGTTGTAATCCCAAATATAATCATCGGAAGTTCTATGGTGGGAGAAGCAATAAGGGTTCTTTACGACTCACATAAGACTAGCGCTCTTGGAGGTATTTTTAAGTATAACTCATTTTCAAAGGAAAGAATCTTTCTATCACCTTTTAGAGGGTATCTAAAAAAATGCGGGTGTGAAAATGGGAGATGAAGGATTTGAAGAATTTATGAAAAATTTTGATGTGAAGGCATATTATAGAAGATTAGAGTCCAGTGATTATTACAAGGAAAGAATTGTGCCAAAGATAACGAGTATAATAAACAATCATTATAACAGGGAAATTGAGAAACGCGTTATATTCAAAGAGAATAATCATTTTGTATCTCCTGAATTCACAACAATCAAGATTAAGCAAAAAGCCATTGATAAAGGCATATATATCTCAAAAAGAGTATGTGAGCTTGCTGGCTCAGATTATGAGATATATATGTATCTTCTGGGAAATAATGAAAACAAAGATAAAATTGTTGATGATATTTACATAGGTATTGATCAGGTTGTATATCCAGACTATTGTGAGATCAGTCCTTATGGAAAAATAAAATCTTCCATGGATATAAGAAAAAATTTGGAAAAGAGAGTAATAGGCCATACACATTCTCATGGAGCAATAGAAACTTTTCACTCAATGACAGATGTTAAGAATCTTGAAAAGTTTATTGAATCATTCGGCAATCTTAAACATATTGACTTATGGGATGATGAGGAAGGAAAAGAACAAAAATTGTATGATGTATATTATACTCCCAGCTTAGTTTTCAACAAATATCTATGGGGAACTGATAAGCTTCCTTTTGCAGGAGTCGCATTGAATTACAAAGATTTTGGTAATAAAAGAGAGAAGATATTCCTTATTAATAATAATGTAAAGATTGAAGTAATTGAAAGCGACCCTTTAACAGAGGAGGAGATGAAATCAATAGATGAGCTAATACTAGATAGAGTCAATTTAGGAGGCAGGGGAAATCTTAGACAAGTCTATGAGAAACATATGCAAAAACAAGACTTATCTCCAGAAAAGAAATTGACTCTTGATTCAAAACCTGAGGATCATGATAAAAAAGAAAATAGAGAAGATAATAGCCAATGATAATAGAAGATGTAGTTGGTTTGAAGAGGATCTGGATAGTTTATCGAATAATCTCTTAGCTAATTATTTTGTAGAAAGAATAAAGAAGAGTAATGGAAAAATAGAAGATATAATCATAAATGATTTTTTGAAGAAATACTATCCTACAAGAAATAAAATACATAATCTTGATGAAACAATTATTCTTTTATCTTCGGTAGATGAAAGGATAGTGGAAATCTCCAAGGATAAAAAAAAGGTTATTATTCCAGAAGCTAGCATAGAAACAATTATGGCAATTGATTCTTACCTTGGTATAATTAAAGATAAGAGGTCATTAGATCTGATTGAAAAAGCAGAATCAAAAGATGATCTAAAGGCATTGATTTTGATTGACAGGATATATTCTAATAATTATAATGTTGATATTATAATTGATAAACGAAAATCAATACAGAAAAATGCAATTATGCTTGCAAAATACATAAACGAGTTATCCCAATTCACCAAATCCTCATCCAGGCTAAAGCAGCTGCACAAAAAAGCAAAAGATATAGCCGGAAGTTCTAGCTTCACCCTGAAAAGTATCCAATACATGAAAGAGGCCAGCGATAGCCTTGCAGGTTGTTCTCAGGAATACAAGACAATAACAAAAAATCCTGAGATGGTAAAGCAGATAGAAGAAGCGAGAGAAAGATATTCAGGATTAAAAGGATGTCTTGACAGCTGGTCTGTAAAACTCAGGGAATGTCTTGAAGATGAACTGAATAGTATTGATATATCGCCTTTGTATATATCAAACCAAACATCAAGATTAAATGAACTTAAGCAGAAATATGAATCAGCTGGCATGAAATCTCAGGGACTAGACCAGAAGCTATCTCAACTTTCTGTAATTGAAGATAAAATTAACATGAGGCTGCATACCTCTTATAGAAAGAATCCAAAGTTGCTATATAGATTCAGGAAAAAGCTTGCTTATGCAGCTGCTGGGCTGATATTCCTAGTATCTGCTGGAGTCTATACAGTCACTAAGCCAGAAGCTCATATTGGCCATAGCAGGATGACAACAACAATCATAGATAACAAACTAATATCTTCTGATATGAAACAGGATAACAACATTAAGGAATATGTTGGAGAGACAAAGGAGAGATATGAATCAAGATTTGCTGATATAAAGCAGATGTTTACGAAAGCTGGCACAATTGAAGAATATGAGTCTACTCAAAAACAGCTTGATAATCTTAAAGCAGAGATCAAGGGTTTTATGAACTCTGAAATATACAAAAGATACAATGGTGGTAAGCATGATTAGAAGATATGCTGCAATTGCTGTCATTGCAGCTATGATTAGTGGATGCGCTTCTGTTTCTCAATATGGAGGATATACAAGCAACCACAGCTCAAGAGCGCATACGCAAAGGATAGAGCCTAAAAAATATTATGCTTTTCAGGAAAAGGTCTGCAAAGCTGATAATCTTGAAGACTTGCTTGGCAATATAGAGGACTTTTCAAAAAACACTGAAAGCAATAAATCAGAAGTAATAAGCGAGAGGCAGCTTGGAACAGAATACAATAATATGCTTGATGAAATAAATCAGCTTGTAGAAAACAAGAAATATTCTTCAGTAAAAGATAAGATCAGCTCTGCTGTAAAATCACTTCAAAAGCAAAAATTTAACTCAAGGGATAAATATATTGAAACATTCAGGAATTACAGCTATACAAGAACAGATTATGTCAGCCCTGTCTATGAAGAGAAATACAATATGAGTCTGGAAGGGGTTGTCGTAGGCCTCATCACTACGCCATTCGTAGCTCTATTTGCTGTAGCAGGAACACTTCTTGGCCAGGACAGGAAAGTAAAGAAAGACTTAGAAGATTACAAAAAATGCTTCGCAGAGAAAACAATAGTACAAGTGAAACAAGGATATTACAAGGTTTTCAGGGTAATTCCTTATTATGAAAAAGAAGTGTTAGTTAATGAATACCAATAAACTGGTGAAAAAATAATAAAAAATTATTCACTCACAGCTTCTGATCTAAGCATCCCTGCAAGATTAGCAACTCCATCTTTAAGTGCTTTTGCTACTTCTTCAGTTTTATGCTCATATACTTCAATTCCTTCAAGCTTATATGCTTCTAATTGTTTCTCAGTTGCTTTCAATTCCAAAATGTGTTTGTTTAAATTATGAGCATCAAACAGCAATATTCCTATGCATTTCATAATTCTTTTTTCACAATCAACTATTCTGTCGATTTCTTTTTTAAGGTCTTGGTTAACCTCTTCTGCATTACCTTTTGCGATAGCCTTTTTTAAATCTTCTTTCAAGCTGTCTATCTTTTTAAGGTCTGCTTCAATTTCTCTTACACCTTTGAATAGCTGACCTCGCTTAATCATATCCCCTTTCATTGCATTTGCTAAATTACTTAATGTCCTATCAATTACATCAACCATTTTTCGTCAACCTCCTATCAACGGTATTTTCCAATCTCCTGACATAATCATGTATGCCAGTAATCCTCCCAATATTAGCCCAATAACAAGTCCGATAATGAATCCGAACCCTATCGGGTGCGTTACCACTCCTTTTTTTGAGCTGAGCATCATTTTCAGCAGCTTATACCTGGTACACTCAAATATCCTTTCATTATAATATACATGAATGCCATCCCTAGTATGAACGCCATTACAATCCATGTAAATGGGTGCAATATAATCCCTTTTTTCTGCTTAAATAATCTCATGAACATCACCTCTGGGTTTTACTTTTATGTAAGAACTATTTAAACATTGCGATTTCATTTGCTAAGTTTATATAAAACCTAGAAAATATAGGAATCAACTATAAATTAGAAAATTATATAAACTCAATCATTCCATAAAACAAACATGATAACAAAAACAAGCCTCCCGCCATCAACTCTTATTGCAAGGCTGTATCAGGCAGCGCAGTCACTGCATAATAAGATAAGAGAAAAGAAAGAGGGAGATGTCAAATCAGATGAAGAGATAGTGCACCTTATTGCCTCTGCTGATGCTTGTGTAAAACAGCTTTTTTACAGCTTTCTTCATATTCTTGAACATGATGGCAAGCTCAATGCTGTAAACATCCAGGCGCTCAAGAAGATAGAAGAGATGGATGATGAGATAAGACTGCATGCCAAAAATGGCATAAAAGAGGAAGATTACTTAAGGAGAGTTGCTGCGCATTTCGAAGCGCTTACAGAAGCAAAACTGAAAGAAGCTGAGAAAAAAGAAAAACATATTGAACTGGCAAAGAAGTACGAAGAGCTTGCAAAAGAGCATGAAAAGATCGCGCAAAAGCAGTAAGTTTTATATAGTCTTTTTATAATAGATTATTAAAAGTGATGTATAAATGAAAAAAAAGCCTTTTTTAGTATTTCCTATTGTATTTAGTATTTTGTCTACTGTTGTGCTTGCTGCAAATGCATTCCAAAGAATTTTTGAACCTTTCTTTGGTTGGGATATTGCAGGAACTTATGACAAGGCATATGCTTTCATAGACTTTATCCTATATATATTCTTTTTCCTGTATATCTCAAGATACGCTGTTGGAAAAAAATTCGAAGGACCTACAGCAAAAAGCTTAAGCGTTATTTTGTCTATTATTCTTTCTATAGGCATGTCTGTATTCAGTGTCAGATTTGGATTTAAGCTGGGAGATATAGGCCCATTAGCAGGATTGATATTCTTTGGATTTATGGCTATTATAGTATATAATGTAATAAAAGAGTTTGGCACAGGAAAAGCAGGAGCAGCATCAATTGCATTTCTGCTTATTTATGCAACATTGAAAGCAGTTAATCTTGAGTATATTAAATATCTTGAAGAACTGCCTTACATAGGCCCTATTTTATCCTTCGCTATAATTTTCGCAATCATATTTGCAGCAAAAAGTGTATTAGGAGCTTTTAAAGGAGCTAAGGTTTCAGATGCAGCTAAAAGTATATTTGATATGCAACCCAAGATAACTAAAGAAAAGGAAGGGCCTGGTTGGATTACTAAAAAGCTAAGGAAAATAAAAGAGAAAAGCGCAAGTGATCTTAGAAAATCACAAGTAAAGGAACAGGAGATTGATGCATATAAACATAAAGTTCATGAGCATTTAAAGAATTTGAAGAATATCCAGAAGCAGATCCTGGATAATGAAGCATTTGGTGAACAGGATGCAGTAAAACAAATCAATGATGTAAAAAAAGCTATTGCATATATGAATGGATTAAATGATGATGCGCAAACACTTTTGAATGAGATTACTGAATTAGAAAAACAATCAGCAGCAGGCGAATTTCAAGGACTGAAATACAAAATAGATCAATCAAGACAAAGATATGATGAACTTATTCGAAATTATAATGTTCTAGCACCTAAGCTAAACCAACTAATTGCAAAACTTGCAGAAAAGTATCCTGACCTGCTACAGTCAAAGAAAAAGGGAAAAGAAGTTGCTGAAAAGGAGAAAAAAGATATAGTCCACGAAGAGGAAGCGATTGCAGATATGATTAAAGAAGTTGAGAAACAGATTGAAATACAAGAAAAATTATTGAAAGAATTAAAGAAAAATGGAACAAAAATAGAAGAACAAAAAAAAGCAAAAATAGAACTGGCATATCTAAAGGATGAATTAACAAGACTGATGGAACAGCTAAAATCTGAGGAAGAGCAGAGAAAAGCTGTTAAAAAAGAAATAAAAACTGAAAAGAAAGAAATAAAATTAGCTGAGAAACAGATAAAACAGATAAACAGATTACAAGAATTATTAGTTGAAAACAATTCTTTAGATATAGAGATTAAGAAATTAGAATCCGATATGGACAATAAGGCAGGTATTTTTGAAAAGATAAATACAAAGGATAAGAGAAGAAAAAAATTCCAAAGGAAGAGCAAATCTTTAAGAGATGACATTTTCAAAAATAATAAAGAAATGAAAGAACTGATATATCATATTGCAGAAATACAAGTGAATATCCGAGATTTAAATACACAACTAAGAAAGCAACTTGCAGGCAAGCTTCAAAGCACAGAAGATCCCACTGAAAAGAAAGAACATCTTGAACAACACTTCACCAAATAACAACATTTTTATACAATTTCTTTAATTCATAATATTATATGGCAGATGCATCTAATATATTAAGCAGATTGTTTGAGCCTTTCTTTGGTTGGGACATAGCAGGGACATATCAGAATGCCTACCAGTTCATAGATTTTGTATTATATCTTATCTTTTTTATATCTGTTACAAAGTATGCGCTGGCAAAGCAGATTGACAACAAAAAGATGCGAAATTCCCTTACCATAATATTAGGGATAAGTTTTGCAATAGCAATGTCATTGTTTGGCCAGAGATGGGGATTCATGATTGGAGACTTGGCTCCTATGGCTGGACTTATATTCCTTGCATTGCTCGGCATGATATTTTTCAAATTCCTGAGAGACTTGGGAGAAAAGGCTCCTGGAGCAGGAGCATTCGCATTCCTGCTTTTATTCTTTTCAATAACCGCAGTTGTCCCAGGATTCTACAACTGGCTGATTGACAAGGTTGATTTCCTTGAACCGCTTCTTTCATTAGCAGTATTCTTCGCAGTCTTCATTGCTGTCAGAGATATGATTCGGCTTATCTCAGGAGAAAAGAAGGAAGAAGAGGACGAATGGCCAGGGATAAAAGACAAGAAAGATCATGAGGAGAAGACACCTGAAAAAGAAGAAAAAAGGGAAAAACTAGAAGAGGAATTGGCAAAAGCAAAGGCAAAACAACAGGGAATCATAGACCAATTAAAGCAGAAGATAGAAGCAGGAAAACAAGCTGGTGAGGATACATCACAAGATGAATCAATGCTTGACCAGGTAAATCAGCTGAATAAGGAAAAAAAGAAACTGAATCAGGAAGAGATTAATGCTCTGGATTCTTTAAGGAAGGATTTCGTAGACATAAAGAAACTTATCAAAAAATATAAAACTATGGGTGAAGAAAAAAAGGAAGAGTTTTTTAGCAAGCTTGAATTAATTATACAAACAATAGTTCCAAAAATAAATCTATTAAACAAACTTGAGAAGGATGAAATACTTAATACTGATTCTATAAAGAAGATTTATAATATAGAAAATGTGGATGTGCCAGATGATATATTGAATCAATTATATCAGGAAAGAAGATTATCCATGCACTTCTTGAACTTATGGAGGGGCATTGGTGAAGGGATAAAGAACAAAAAAGCAACATATCAGGATATTGAATCTGTTGCAAATAAGCTCAAAGAAATTGTCATTAGAATCATAAGAATCAACAAAGATCAGCTAAAAAGAAAATAGCTGAAATGCAGCAACAGATTGTAGTGTATAAACGAAAGATTTAAATAAATGTAGTGTATATCACCCTAAATGGTATTTGTAAGAAGAATAAAAGATTACTATGTCCTGGCCCATTCAATAAGAAAAGGGGATAAAATTATCCAAAAAACAAAATACTTAGGCAAAACCCTGCCGCCAAGAGAGAGGCTGGAGCAGCTAAAAAGAGAGCTTATGAAAGAGATTAAAGGAAAGAAATACAAGTACCTATCTCCTAAAGATATAGAAGAAATCGAAAAAAAAAGAGAAGAATACAATCAGGAGATCAAGAAACTGAGCCAATTAGAGAAAAAGAAGAATTTTAAGAATTTCATGATCAGATACACGTATGATAGCAGTAAATTATCAGGGATAGATGTCACTTTAAGGCAGACATACCTTATATTGAAAGATGGGATTGTCCCGAAGGATTTCAAAAACCTAAAAACTGTCAAAGAACTGGAAAACCATGAAAAAGGGATTGTGGCAATAACACAATATAGAGGAAAACTAGATCTAAGATTCATAAAAAAGCTTCACAGAATCCTATTCTTTGGAGTTGACGATGAAATCGCAGGCAGGTTAAGAAGCGAATTGAAACGAGATGTAAAGATTGGAGGAACAACTTATGTGCCCCCAAGATGGAGTGAAGTTGACAAAGAATTAGACAATTTCTTTAAATGGTACAGTTCTGAAAACAGAAAATTACATCCTGTTGAATTAGCTGCGCTTGTCCATTTAAAGCTCATTTCCATACAACCCTTTGCAGATGGGAATAGCAGATTATCAAGGTTGTTAATGAATTGGATATTGTGGAAGAAGAAATATCCTTTAATAGATATAAGAATTGAAGATTTAGAAGATTACTATGATGTATTAGATAGATATCAAATAGAGCATAAAGAAAAGTTTTTTGTCAGATACATAAAAAAGAGATTCTCTTCACAAGATGACTAGCTAAAGTCAGGCAGCTAAACCTTTCAATTTCTCAACTACAAATGCCAGCGCTCCGCCAGACAATACTGTAACCAGCTGCATAATTCCCATAGCTGTAAGGAACACAGCAGGAACCAATCCTAGCTTAAACAATACAAAAGCAGAGCTGAACAGGAATAATGCCTTTGCAGCAGCTCCCACAGCCAAAGTTGGCGCATACTTCCAACTCTTACCTATATTAAACAGCTTGAAAGCAAAAACTAATATGCTGTTTCCTATCCAGATAAAAGGAATCATGTAAAGAAGAAATATTGTGAATTTCCCTAATATAAGCCCTGCTGACAATACTCCTAATGAAGGCAATAATATAATCGGAAGCAGCTTATACCCTCTTACTGTTATAGCTGCATTTATAAGCATAGCATTGACTATGGTGCCTACAAGCCACTGCGGATGCGCAAGCATCAAAGGCAGGAAGAATCCTATAATAGAATACCACACAATCTCTATGGCTTCATATCCTGCACACCATTTGTATTTCTGCAGATTTGCAAGTTTGTTTATATACATATCAATACTTCTAAAGTAACTACTATTTATAGATTTTGTTTTGATTTTAAGTTGTGCATTAGATTTTATAACCAAAAATATTTAAACACTAGCCCCCAGAAACTTTCTATGCCAGACAAACTTGACAAGATAATAGAAAGCAAGAAACTTCTATTGCCTATTCTCACAGAGATTCAGGACAGGGATGGCTATATATCAGAAGATAATGTAAGGCAATTGAGCAAAAAGACAAAGATACCCCTGTCAGAGATTTATGGTGTTGCTACATTCTATTCATTTCTTACAACAAAGCCAGAAGGCAGGAATATAATCCATATATGCAACAGCCCTTCTTGTTATGTGAATGGCTCATTGAATATAATTGAATTCATTGAAAAAGAGCTTGGCATCAAATCAGGCCAGACAACAGAAGACAAGCTGTTTACTCTTCACATAGGCTCATGCATTGGATGCTGCGACAAAGCTCCAGCAATGCTTCTGAATGGAGAAGTGCATGATAAATTGACAGAAAAAAAGATAAAGGGGATAATCAAAAAATGCAGATCCTAGAAAAATCTGGTTTAGAAGCATGGAAAAAGGCAAAAGAGATGAAGCCAGAGAAAGTTATATCCCTGTTGAACAAAAAAGGCCTTGCAGGAAGAGGAGGAGCATGCTTCCCAGCTGGAACAAAATGGGAATTTGCATTGAATTCAGAATCTGACAAAAAATATGTGATATGCAATGCAGATGAAGGAGAGCCTGGCACTTTCAAAGATAAGTATATAATAATAAACAACCCTGAAACATTAGTAGAAGGGATATTGATAGCATGCAATACTATAGGAGCAAAACACGCTTATATCTACCTGAGAAGAGAGTATAGATATCTGGAAAAAAATCTTACAAAGATAATTAAAAAAATAATCAAAAAAGCAGATACTGATATCCAGATAGATATAGTCCTTGGAGCAGGAGCCTATATCTGCGGTGAAGAGACTGCTATAATAAGATCGATTGAAGGCAGGAGAGGTCAGCCTTATTATAAACCTCCGTTTCCTGCTGTTGAAGGCTTGTTCGGAAAGCCGACTATTATCAATAATGTCGAGACTCTTGCGAACGTGCCTCTTGCAATAATCAAAGATGACTGGAACCCAAACTTAAGGCTTTTCTCTTTATCAGGAAACCTGAAAAATCCTGGGATTTATGAAATGCCTCTTGGAACATCTTTGAAAGAACTTATAGCTTTAGGAAAGCCTGAGAAAAGCATAAAAGCGATATATTTTGGCTGCGCAGGAGGATGCATACCATTCAACCAGGAATGGAAGATTGACCCTGAATTCATAAACTCAACAGGATGCATGCTTGGCTCATGCACTATGATTGCTGTTGATGAAAGCCAGAGCATTGTTGATATCGTGACAATCATAGCAAAGTTCTTTGAATATGAATCATGCGGAAAGTGTACTCCCTGCAGGGAAGGAAGCATGAGAATATTATCCTTGCTTGAAAAGATATCACTGGGATATGCAAATATGGATGATATTAAGCTGTTGGAAGAATTGTGCTGCGTTATAAGAGACAGCTCATTATGCGGACTGGGCCAGAGCTCAACAATGCACATACTGACAGCATTAAAGAATTTTAGGGAGGAGTTTGAAGAAAAATGCAGATTACGCTGAATGGCAATAAAGTAGAATGTGAAAAAGGAAAGACAATCCTTGAAATAGCGCAGGATAATGATATAAGGATACCTACTCTATGCTGGCAGGAAGATTTCCACCCTGAAGCAAGATGCAGGATATGCCTGGTAGAAGTCAATGGAAAGCTAATGCCATCATGCTCCACAAAAATTCAGAAAGATATGCAAATAGAGACAGAGACAGAGAAAGTGAAAAAGACAAGGCGCATGAATCTTGAACTGATGATGGCAGATCATCTTAAGTCATGCTTCATTGATACAAGCAATCATGAGTTGTGCAGGATTGTGGCAGAAGAAGGGATAAAGAATATAAGATTTGAGCCTAAGAAGCAGCATGGCAAGGATACAAGTGGAAGAGCTGTTGTAAGGGATCCAAATAAATGCATAAGCTGTGGAAGATGCGTGCAGGCATGCAGGGATACACAGAACATAACTGCAATAGATTTTGCATACAGGGGCCATAAATCAAAAGTGACTCCTTATTTTGAAAAAGACCTTCATAAGACATACTGCATAAAATGCGGCCAGTGCATATTGAGTTGTCCTGTCGAAGCTATTGTAGAACAAGATCATACTGAACAGGTTATAAAGCATCTTGCAGACCCAAAAAAGCATGTCGTTGTCCAGACAGCTCCTGCAATAAGAGCATCGCTGGGAGAAGAATTTGGTAATAAGCCAGGCACTCTTGTGAAAGGTAGGATGGTTGCTGCTGCAAAGGCTCTTGGATTTGACCGGGTTTTTGACACAAATCTTGGAGCAGACCTTACAATAATAGAGGAGGCCAATGAGCTTATTGATAGGGTGAAGAACAATAGTCCTCTGCCAATGTTTACATCATGCTGCCCTGGATGGATTAAGTATGTTGAGCATTTCAGGCATGACCTTATTCCTCATCTTTCTACATGCAAAAGTCCGCATGAGATGCTCGGAGTCTTGGTAAAGACGTATTATGCTGAAAAACAAGGCATAAATCCTGAGGATATAATTGTTGTAAGCATAATGCCATGCACTGCAAAGAAGTTTGAGTCAGCAAGGGAAGAGCTTGGCAATGATGTGGATTATGTTTTGACTACAAGGGAATTTGCAAAATTGATAAAGCTGAAGAATATAGATTTTAACCAGCTTGATGAGCAAGACTTTGATGATCCATTGGGTATATCTACGGGAGCTGCAGCGCTTTTCGGAGCGACTGGCGGAGTCATGGAAGCTGCATTAAGGACAGCTTATGAGACTGCTACAGGGAAAAGCCTGGCAAAACTTGAATTTGACCAGGTAAGGGGGACTGAAGCAATCAAGAATGGTTCTATTCACATCAATAATATAGAAGTTAAGTTTGGGGTAGCTCATGGAATGATGAATGCATGCGAACTTTTGGAATCCTATAAAGATTATCATTTTATTGAAATTATGGCATGTCCTGGAGGCTGCATAGGAGGCGGAGGCCAGCCTATACCGACAACATGGGAGATAAAGAAGAAGAGGATAGAAGCAATATATAATGAAGATGCAGGCCTGTCATTAAGGAAATCGCATGAAAACCCTGTTCTAAAGAAGATATATGAAGAATTCTTAGGAGATATAGGTGGTACTAAAGCGCATAAGCTGCTGCATACTGGGTATGTTGAGAGGGAGTTGTGAAACAAAAGATTGCTGTGCTTTCACTCCACTTAGTTCTGTTCACATTTATTTAACAGGGGATCATCATGTTATATAGCATATTACTCCTGAACGCTTTTAGAAAAATTATTAAATCAATGTGATTTTATATGAATAATATGAAGATTAAAGATAAAATTTTGCAAGTTTTTCTGAATACAGTTCCAATAATCTTAATGATTGCTCTTATTCCAATTTTTAAAAATGATTATATTCTAACTGGAATTTATGCATTAATCATTACAATTTCGTTCGCCATAAAATACGACCAAAAAGACTATTTATTTTTTATATTTGGATTCATAATTATGATAATTTCTGAATCCTTTTTTGTTTCTACAGGGGTTGAAACTTTCATTAGAAATAGTCTTTTTGGATTAATGCCTTTGTGGCTTCCAGTTTTATGGGCTTATGCATTTGTTGCCATGAAAAGAGCAATCATTATTCTTGATAAATAAAAGTATCCGCTGCGCTTTCATCGCTATCACTCCCCCCTTTAGTATAACAGGGAATGTTAAACCTTTAATCAGGACATGATATAGTGTTAGTTTTATCAAAATTTCAAAAAAATTATTTTTTCAATTGCCAATTTGACACTCCTATCCAGTAGTAATCAAACCGAAACATTTATATACACTACCTATTTACCTTTATTAAAATGCCAAGACCAAAGCCTACAAAACAACTGCTAATAGATCTAGTAAATGGGTATCAAAGGAATATAGAAAAACTGCATCATGGTTTATACGAATGTCCATTAACATATTTTTATGGAAACTTAAATTTTCATGAAGCCTTAGCATTTGCTGCTGGTTCTTTTAAATTAAGAGAAGAAAAAGATCTAGATGCAGATTTTATTAAAAATGCTGATATTTATGAAATATTCAAATTGGCTAATAAAAAAGGATATCCCTTAACAAACCATTCTAATTCCATATCTCAAAAATCATCTTTCAAAACAAAATTTGAAAGACTTAATCCATTTGAAGGAAATACATTCAGAGATAGATTATATAATGTTCCTAAAGATGATTCTGATTTATTAAAAAAAAGATTAGAAAAAAGAGTAAATAAATATGTATTTGGTTGTCAATTTGATTCTGAAAGAATCAAGATGAATAAGATATTTAACAATGGGGAATTTAATGAATTAGTGAACTTATGGTTCCAACAAAAATATCCCAAAAGAGGTAAGATAGTCCCAGCATATGCGTCACAAATCGCAAAAATGATATCAGGCTACCCAGATGAACATAAAGGCCAATTATCCTTATTCTAAAATCCACTAAACACATCTTCCCACATACAAATGTTTTTAAACATCAACTTCTCTACATCATATTATGAAGACATTATTCATAGAAGCAAGAGCTGAGGATCTGGATATCCCCAGAGATATAATCTTTAAGCTTCCAGACAAGATTGCATTAGCTGCAACTGTCCAGTTTGCAGCAAATGTCGAAAACATAAAAGAGAAGATTGAAAAGACAGGAAGAAGAGTGATTCTCTACCAGGGGGAAAAATCAAGATACCCTGGCCAGATACTTGGCTGTGATGTTGAAAAGATTGAAGAGGATGTGGATGCATTCTTCTATATTGGAGACGGGCTTTTCCACCCAAAGATGTTGATAATCAAAAATAAGAAGCCTGTATTTGCATATGACCCTTTTGCAGAGAAATTCGACAGGCTTGACTCTGCTGATATTGATAAGATGATGAAAAGAAAAAAGGGAGCATACCTTAAATTCATGTCATCAGAGCAGATAGGCATTCTCATATCAGTAAAGACAGGCCAATATACGCCTGACGCAAGAAGAAAGCTTGAAGAGAAATATTCAGATAAGAAATTCTATGCTTTTGTCGCAGACACAATAGATTTCAGCCAGCTTGAAAATTTTCCATTCATAGAATGCTGGGTAAACACTGCCTGCCCAAGGATTGGATATGATGACAGCCATGCATTACAGAAGAGCATTGTCAATATGGTGGATGTTTTGGAAGAAGAAAAAGAAGATGAATCAGGCGTAGATGAAGAAGAGATTCCAAGGGAAGAGACAACAGCAGAAATTGAAGAGTACTGAAAACCATAAGAATCCTATCGTTATAAAATAAGATGGCAACAATTTCTAAAAACAAAAAACCTGAAATAATGGCTCCTGCAGGAGACTGGATAAGCCTGAGGGCTGCAATTGATGCAGGGTGCAATGCAGTATATTTTGGTGTAAAAGGAATGAACATGCGCGCTGGAGCAAAGAACTTCTCTATCGCTGAATTCAAAAAAATTGTAAAATTCTGCCATGATAATAATACAAAAGCATATCTTGCGCTTAATACAATTGTATATGAAAAAGAAATACCAAATATAAAGAATCTCATAACAAAAGCAAAAGCTGCAGGAATTGATGCAGTAATATGCTGGGACTTTGCAGTGATAAGGGAAGCAAAAAGACAGAAGATTCCTATCTTCATATCAACCCAGATGTCTGTATCAAATTCAGAAAGCATAATCTTCTTTCATCAAAATTTTGGGATAAAAAGATTTGTTCTTGCAAGAGAATGCTCTATCGATGACATAAAAAGGATAAGGAAAGAGCTGAAAAAAGAGTTGAAATCAAAATCAGATGACATAGAGATAGAAGTATTTGCGCATGGAGCAATGTGTGTTTCAATAAGCGGTAGATGTTTTTTATCACAGTTTCAATTTGGCAAATCAGCAAACAGGGGCGAATGCATCCAACCTTGCAGAAGAGAATATAAGATAACTGACATTGAAGAAAAACACAGCTTCATCCTTGGCAATAATTACATCCTCAGCCCAAAAGACCTTTGCACACTCCCATTTATAGAAAAGCTGATACAAGCAGGAGTTGACAGTTTCAAGATAGAAGGAAGGAACAGAAGCCCTGAATATGTAAAGGCTGTCACTTCTGCATACAGGAAAGCAGTTGATTATTATATTGAGAATAATAAAAGAAAAGGATTTAAAGAAGATTTCAAGAGACTAAAGAAAGATCTCATCATTGAATTAAAGGCAGTATACAACAGGGGTTTTTCATCAGGTTTCTTTTTAGGAAAACCTATAGACCAATGGACAGACAGTTATGGAAGTAAAGCTACAACAAAGAAAGAATATGTTGGAATTGTAAAGAATTACTACAAAAGACAAGGTGTTGCAGAGATAAAGGTTGAAAGCAATGAGTTTCGGAAAGGAGATACTATAATGTTCCAGGGACCTACAACAGGAGTATTTTCTCAGACAGTTGATTCTATTGAACTGCACAACAAGAAAGTCAATAACGCAGTCAAAGGAAAGCCTATTGCAGTGAAGGCAGAAAAGCTTGTAAGGGTTAATGATAAGGTTTATGTGATAAGAGAAGTGTCTTAATTTTTATTCTTTATGAACTATATTAATGTTCTAATTAGGATGTTCAATCATTTAAAAAGTTTTGCCTTCAGCGGCTGCGTAGAAATGCTCCGAAACATATATAACCCAGTAAGCCCAAGATAGGGCTTAGTGGGGGTGAACATTCGAGGTGTTCACCAAATGAAAAAGAAAAAGACGTTTTTAATAAAGTTTGCGGAAAAGATCCTCTCTG
>DAOVBM010000031.1 GCA_030670545.1 Candidatus Woesearchaeota archaeon | reverse complement strand
AGTCTTCTTTTTGTTTTAAGGCCACCAAACTTCCTGTCTTGTTTAGTATAGATAATCCCTGGTCTGTCTATAGTGACAACTTTAGGAAAAAAAAGCTTACTCAGCGTATAATTTATAATTTTCTTTCCAATATCCATTATTGTAAGAAGAGCACTTTGTCTTATATAATAGTTCTCTTTTTATCTCCTGTATCACCTGAGAATTAACAAACCTATTCTTCTTCATCCACAATCATTATCCCTTTGCTGCTTATTTCAAAAGGAGCGCTTTCTTTATACTGGTCAGTCCATCTCATCTTTGGGATAAAGAGTCTTCTCTCAATTGTTCCAAGCGACAAGAAATCAAGGTTAATCATCCCATCAATCATGTAAGGTATGTTGTAATAAAACCCATTCTTTGATCCTTGCTGCTTCTCAAGGACAAGAACTGATGTGAGGTTTTTTCTCCTGAGCATTGAAAGTGACTTGTTGATCATCTTTCGTACCACAAGCTCGTTTGATATACTGTTGTCCTCAAGGCTTACGAAAGATGCAAAGAACACATTGAATGAGTCTATGACAAGCCTTTCTACCTTTTCATCCCTGTTTATACTTTTAAATATGTCAGAATATACCTTCTCATACTCTGTGTAATCCATGCATCTTATGACAATTTTCTTTTTCTCTTCATATTCGTAAAATTCTTCTGCGAATTTGAACTGCTTTATCATCCTGTCTATGTTCTTCCGAGGCTCTTCAAGACTGAGAAACACGCTTTTCTGACCTTTTCTAGCGCCTTCTAGAACAAAGTGAAGGTTAAATATGGATTTGCCTACTCCTGGCGGTCCAATAATGCCTATTATGCTTCCTTTTGGGAAACCTCCGTCAAGCATTGAATCAAGCTTTTTTATTCCTGTGTTTTCACGTTTCATTTTATCACAACTCAGCGAATTTATCTATTATATATACAAACATTATCTTTGAGGGGGTTTCTATCTGTTGGCATTTGACTGGGGACTTGAATTTTATGCCTTTTCTTAATTCTTTTGGTATAAGGAAATACTTGGTTGCCTCTTTTCTGCCTCTCATTGACATGTTTGTGCTTATATCCAGCGTATTTTCAGAAAACACATGGATATTTGTGACATGTCCCTTGAGCTGCAGAGCTTCTTCGTAGTCAAGCATGATCTCAAAGATTATCTTGCCATTAGGCAATGATTTGGAGTTTAATATCTTTCCCATTTTGTCCTGTTTTTCTAAATAAGCATCTAATATTTATAGTTTATTGTTTGATGGGATAAACAAACACAAAAAGTTATCCCATTATAATAGTTAAAAAGATTAATATAACATTAAAAGATAACTTTAATGATGGGTGAGATAATAGAATCAAGATTTTTAAGCTCAGATACTGTGAAGATTAAAATATCCATGGATAAAGAGGAAGCATTTGCCCTGAAAGGTCATATAGATAATATAAACCTTATTGCAGAGGATTCATTGCTTAAGTCCAGCAGGGTAATTGAAAAGGGCAAAGATGGAATCTCAAAATATTTCACAGTTCCTGTTGAGCTGTTGAGAGATGCAGGGCAGCCTCTGAAAGAATTTGACTGCCACCGGATTGAAACAGGTAAGAAGTCTTTATTCATATATGTTCATTTAAAGGATGAGGGTGGGAATAGCAGCCTTGAAAGTGGATATAGAAACAGTATTAATATTAAAAAAAGGTGATATAAATGATATCAGATTACAATCATGTTGTGCTTGTGGATGAAGATGACCAGGTTGTGCGGATAGAAGACAAGAGAAAGGCCCATGAACTTAAGGGGCTTTTGCATAGAGCATATCTGGTCATGCTCTTTGACTGGGAGGGAAGAGTTCTTCTTGCAAGGAGAAGCGAGAAAAAGGAATTATGGGGAGGATATTGGGATGGCACTGTGGCAAGCCACCCACAGCTTGGTGAAACATACATTGATTCTGCAAGAAAAAGGATTTTGTATGAACTTGGCACAAAATCGCCAAATCTTGAGTATATTTCAAAATTCAGGTATTTTGCTGAAGACGGCAGTAATGGATCTGAGCATGAGATCTGCGCAATCCTCACTGGTATTATACATCCTTTTGAAATATCCCTTAACCTTGATGAGATATCAGAGATAAAATTCATGACAGCAGGGGAATTAAAGGAAGATATCCAGAAAAATGAGGAAACCTATTGCCCCTGGTTCAAGATAGCGCTGATGTATGGAGAAAGGAATAAATAATATTCTTATACCAAAAATCGAAATGTTTAAATAGTCTTGAACTAGTCATTAGCAATATGGCAGATGTATCTACACTAAGGGAAGTTATAGCTTTCTTTGATAAGATAGGCATATATGATGTAGTACTGCCGTTCCTTCTTGTATTCACAATAGTCTTTGCGATACTTGAGAAGACAAGAGTATTCGGGATGGAACAAATAGGGGACAAAAAAGTTACAAAAAAGAATCTTAACTCAATGGCAGCATTTGTCTTGTCATTCCTTGTAGTGGCATCATCACAGCTGGTGGAGGTAATAACTGAAGTATCATCGCATATGGTTGTGCTGCTTATGATGTCTGTGTTGTTCCTTATATTGGTAGGTTCATTCTACAAAGAAGGGGAAATTTCCCTTGAAGGCGGCTGGCAGAAGATTTTCATGGTTATCATGTTTATAGGGATTGTGCTTATATTCCTCCAGGCAATAAAGACAGACAGTGGAGACAGCTGGCTTGAATATGCATTTGATTACATGGGCGAGAACTGGTCCAGCACAGGAGTCGCATCAATACTGCTTATATTGTTTGTTACTGGGATAATGTACTGGCTGACAAAAGGAGAAGAGACAAAGGAAGTGAAGAAAGAATCATAGTTAAATAATCATAATATTTAAATATACCAAGGAATAAAACATTTACATGAGGTGCAAACCATGGCTTTATATTATAATCTTGAAAGATGGATAGGGATTGCTGAGAATTATGGCCTGACAGATGTCGTGCTTCCCTTTCTGCTTATATTCGTGATCTTATTCGGGACACTCCAGAAGGTTAAGATATTCAAGCAAAAAAAATTCAATATAATGATCTCATTAGTAATTTCATTGCTTGTCGTTATTCCTCATGTCACAAACAGGTATCCTCCTGGTAAAGATGTAATTGAGATAATGAATAATGCTCTTCCTGCAGTCTCAATAGTAATTGTTGCAATAGTCATGCTTTTTGTAATGCTTGGCCTTTTCTTTGGAGAGCAGAAATTTGCCGGAGCATCAATTGGAGGCTGGATATCAGTGATATGCATTGCATCGATAGTATGGATATTTGGCTCATCAGCAGGATGGTGGTCTGGATGGAATTCAGTAAGGAATTTCTTTGGTGAGGATGCAGTATCTCTTGTCATTATAATAGTCGTATTTGGCCTGATAATAAATTTCATCACTAAAGAAGATAAGAAAGAGGCTGGAGAGAAATTCATGGACAAGCTCGGTGATTTCTTTGGAGCGAAAAAATAACAAATGGCAACCCCTCTTGACTTAGGATTATTGAAAGAATTCGGGGTAATATTCCCCTTTCTCTTTATTTTCATAGTTGTCTATGCAATACTTGTAAAGACAAAATATTTTGAAAGCAATAAAGGGCTTGCATCGTTGCTTGGGCTTGTACTTGCTGTGATGGTGCTTTTCTCACCAATAGTCAGGGAAACTATCAACAGGATGGCGCCATGGTTTGTGCTTCTTTTCATTTTCGTAATGTTTACTTTAATTACCTTTATGATATTCGGGACAACTGAAAGCGACATAATGAGTGTATTAAAAGGAGAGAAGTATGGTTACGTAAATATATGGATTATTGCGCTTGTGCTTATTATAAGCATTGGTTCTCTTACAAGTGTTATTTCTGAACGCGGTGGGATAGGTGGGACACCGACCACTGTGGTCATTGGAGATGACGGCCAGGAAGTAGTGGTTGCAGACCAGACCAGCGAATTCTGGGAAACGCTTGTGAACCCTAAGGTTCTGGGGCTGGTGTTAATTCTTATGATAGCTTCTTTCACTATAAGGTATATGACACAGTAATATGCATTTAATCCTATCTCTAAAATAAGAATCAGTATCTCAGATCTTTTTCATCTTCTCTGTGACTTTTGTAAGTTTGCTTACATCCTCAGTCAATGTAGGAAGTATCTTCTGGAATACTTTTTCCATTGCCTTTATTTCTGTCCCTACATTCAGGATGTTCTGGTCGTATTCCCCTATCTTACCCAATAGGCTGTTGTGGAGCCTGTCAAAATCTTCTTTCATCTTCGTAAATTTCGTTTCTATGTCATGTATCTTTAATTCTACTGTATCTTTCCATTCTATAATCTTGTTTATGTTCTTTGCAATATCTTCCCATTTCTCATCTATTATTGCTTCAGCTATCTGTTCTATCCTTTCAGAATCTATGCGTTCATCCATTGCAGGTGGCGCTCCCATTGGCGGCAGTGGAATCTGTTCAGGCATTGGCTCGCCAGGTTCAGGAACTGCAGAATCTGCTTCTGGTTCATAATGTTCTACTGCAGACACCGGCATTTCTTCAGTAGCTGCAGCTTCTCCAGGCACTGGAGAACCTACTGTTGAACTCAGGTCTGCCTGTTTCATAGCATCAAATATCTGCTGCGAAGTATAACCATCTCGCTGTATAGCTTGGATTATCTGGTTGTTTGTATAGCCCTGATTTCTCATAGAAGTAATCTGGTCAACCGGAATCCCTGTAGATGCAGGAACTGGAGTTGCAGAAAGTTCATCCTCTTTTTTTCTGCCAAATAATGCCATTTATTTTATCACCTTAAGTGCTACTGGATATCTATATTTAAATATGTTTCTATTTCTTCCCTATTTCTTTGCTTATTTCTCTTTTCATCTCACTTATAATCTTGTCAATCTCTTTCCTTGTTACAAAATTAAGCGGCTCCCATAAATCAACATATTTTGTTATGACATCAACATCAGTTTTGCTTGCGAATTTTTTCATCTCTGTGATTACCTGCTTGATCACAGACCTTAGATCTTCCATATCCATCCTTATCTCTTTTATTTCAGAATCAATATGCTTAAGTTCTTTTGATATCTTCTTGTTGTGCGCAAGCATGTTCTGGTCTGTTACCTGCGTCTTTCTCCTGAGGTTGTATATCCTCTCTTCAATTACTCTCAGCCTTCCTGAAAACGCTGCAAACTCTTGCGGTGAGACTGCAGACACTGGAGCCTCTTTAGGTTTTGATGACTTTATCACAAAAAGCCCACCTTTTTTCTCTTCTTTCTTAGGCTCTTGAGAGCCACGCATTGCAAGTGGTAGTTCTGCCATTTTATATATCTAAAAAGAATTATCTTCAATGCTTATTAATCTTATGTAATTATTTTAAAGGGGTAATAAAAGAGAACGTATATGTTCAAAATTAAGGGGAGAATCTGTTTTAAACTGATATGTTAATGATTATCACTTGAATATAAGTGTTCTTTGTTCAGTATGCTTAACATCCCACTGCTTAAAGAATTCTCTTATTATTTCCAGAGGGGTAGTGGGAATTAGTATTGAGTATCTTCCAATTACTTCTCCTAATCCTTCCTTTCCCTTTGTGAAACTAATGGTCGCAGACCTTGATGAGCGAAGCTCATTAAGGACTTAGAGAGCTATGCTCTCCAAGTAACGCAATGGCGTTTCCAGACAAAGAAGAAATTAGAATCTATTTGAAATGCAGAGAAATATTGAATAATTACTTTCATCATAAAAACAAAATAATAAACTGACCTGGGGAGCTTCTCACCTAATGCGTTGCCGCCTCAGCCACCCACTGTACAATTACTCACTGCGTTCGTAACTGTACTAGAAAAGAATAAAAGAATTAAACGGACCTGGGGAGATTCGAACTCCCGGTCTACAGCTTACTTCTAAACCGAATGATTATAAATCTCCGGTTTGAAATAGGAGGCTGTCGCCCTATCCAGACTAGGCTACAGGTCCATCTCAATCTATAAAGAGGTAATGGCTTATTTAAAAACCTTTTTATAAAGGCAAGCATTCTATCTGCAATATGTACAAGATAAAGCAAAAGCCAGAAGATTTCCTTGTAGATGAAATAACCAGCATAAAGCCAAAAGAATCAGGCAGGTATATCTATTACAAGTTTAAGAAAAGGAACTACACAGTATTAAGAGCGCTTGAGCGCATAGCATCTCAATTAAATATCCCTTTAAAGAGGATAGGCTTTGCAGGAACAAAAGATAAGATCGCGATAACAACACAATACATCTCATTTGACTCTGTAAAAAGAGAAAGGATAGATCAGATTGTCCTTAAGGATATAGAACTTGGATTCTTTGGTTATGGAGATGAGCCTATATCCTTAGGAGACCTTGAAGCAAACAGGTTTATAATAACAGTCAGGAACATTGACAAAAAACCAAAACCAATAATCAGTCTCCCTAACTACTTTGGTCCCCAGAGATTCTCAGACAATAATATTGATATAGGAAAATCAATGATTAAAAAAGATTTCAAAAAAGCAGTTGAGCTGATAGAAGCATCAGATGCAGAATTTGCAGCAGCTTCGCTGATATACCTGAAAAATAAGCCTAATGATTATATAGGATTAATAAGAAGGCTGCCTAAAAAGCTTCTCATGCTCTATGTCCACAGCTATCAGGGATATGTATGGAATGAGACAGTAAGGCAGTTGATACGCAAAGGCATAAAAAAAGAAGAAGTAGATATAACCGGATTTGGGACAGAGCTAAAGGATGATGATGATGGGAAAATAATAAAGTCTTTAATAGGCAGAGACAATATAACTCAAAGAGACTTTATAATCAGAAGCATACCAGAATTAAGCTCAGAAGGAACTATGAGGAAGATGTTTATTGAAGTGAAAGAATTGAATATCCCTGAATTAGAACAAGACAAGCTTAACAAAGGCAAAAAAAAATGCAAAATCACTTTCACACTGCCAAAAGGCAGCTATGCGACAGTTGTCATTAAGCAGATGTTTGCATAGCAGCCAAAGTGTCATCTACAATATTTTCAATTTTCTGGTCTGCGTTGACCTCTTTCAGGATGCCTTTTTCCTTATAATAATCTATCAAAGGAGCTGTTTGTTTCTTATAGACTTCTAGGCGTTCGCTTATTGCTGCAGGCTGGTCATCATCCCTCTGAAACAGCTCACCCTTGCACCTGTCGCAGATACCCTGCACCTTGGGAGGTATATTCTCAAGATGGAATATTGCTCCGCATTTCCTGCATACTCTTCTGCCTGAAAGCCGGTGGATAATCACTTCTCTTGGAGCAGTAAGATTTATCACAGCATCAATAATGACTCCGCTTTGCTCCAGCGCATCTGCTTGTGGTATTGTCCTTGGGAATCCGTCAAGGATAAAGCCTTCCTTGCAGTCATCCTGAACTATCCTCTCTTTCAATAGGCTTATTACAAGATTGTCAGGGACAAGTCCTCCTTTGTCCATGTGTTCCCTTGCTATTATCCCAAGTTCGGTTCCCTGTTTCACAGAGCTTCTTAACATATCTCCTGTAGATATCTGTGGGATATTTAATGTCTCAATAACTTTTGAAGCTATTGTTCCCTTTCCTACCCCTGGTGGTCCTAAAAATATGTAATTCATTTTATCACCCTAAATAATTTATATTCTCAGATTCGAATGTTTCTGATTCCCATGCCTTTTTCAGCTTATCAGCAGTATCTTTCAACTGGGGCTTGAAGCTATCCCATTGGCTGCATACTTCAGTTATGAATTTTGCAGTATCCTGATCTTCATTATCTACTGACACATAAAGCGCTGTCCTCAATAATATCATGAGCTTTTGGTGAAGGCGGAGTATCTTATCCTTGTCCTCATCATTTAACACTCTTGTCTCATATATCGATGAGTATGATGATGAATCAGGATAAAGTATATCTTCAAGTATCTTCACATAATCATCTATCTTGCTTACTATCCTGTCTCTTATTGCCCTTAGAATGTATTTCTCCTCTTCAAGAGAATATATCTCAAATTCAGAGTCAATATAATCATAATCCGGAAGATGATACTTCTTCGCAATCACATTATATCTTTTTATGAAATCTTTTTCCATCTGATTACGTATATTTGGATTGTTTATAAAATTAGTGTTTTTTAGTATGTGATAAGTCTGCTGTTTAGGGAGCACTAGCATCATCAGGTCAAAACTCCTTCAATAATTACATCCTGCTCGTCGCGGGGGGAAGCCCCATCCGGGGACGCAGAGCCCTCTAAAAACACATCAAGAGTTTTGAAGATGCTTGTGCTCCTTTATATCTGACTAAATATATACGTTTTTTATGCAAAATCTATATATACCTGAAAGCAATACAGCCAGATATGGAAGATACAAGTGACTGGGATTATATATCTCAACATGATGATGAAGATAAGGAGCCATGGCACAAAGGGCCTGTAAGATATATATTAGGGATATTCCTTCTCATGATAATAGTCCTGATGCTTGTGCCTTATTATGGCATAAAGACAAATCCAAGCCCAAAAGCTATTCCTACAATTGAAGATATATTTCCGCAAGGCATTGAAGGAGACATCGGAAATAAGAGTATCATCACGCAAAAGTCAGATTATTACAGGCTTATCCATGCTGATGATCCTGTTGTAAAGCTTACAGCTGACAGGATTGCTGCTTACAGCTGTACATCAACAAGCAGAGTGTGCTATGCAAAAGCAGTATTCTATTTTGTCCGCGATAATTTCAAGTATGTGAATGACCCTTCTGCTGTCGAATATGTAAAGACAGCAAAGCAGTCATTGACGAGCAAAGGAGGAGACTGCGATGATGCTTCTGTGCTTATGGCTTCGCTTCTTCAGGCAATAGGCATTAGGACAAGATTCGTGTTTGAGCCAGGCCATGTCTATATACAGGCACTGATGCCTGGAGCATTGCAGAAGTACAGGTCAGAAGGAGACTGGGTCAGCCTGGATGGAACATGCAGATACTGCGAATTCGGAGAGATTTCTATCAACAGTGTGAGTAAAAATAAGAATATAGTGTAATCTTCCATTAAAAAAGTTTATATTAAAAAAATAAAAAAAAATTCACCTTCTTCTTGCAAGTGAATAGATACATTCAAGAGCAATTATCACTGCTGCTGGTGCAAACAGTATTGTTAGGTTCATAATAAAGCTTTGAAGGATTGCGCCTATGTTCCATAAAGCAATTACCCTGATGTTTGCGCCGTTTGTCACAATCAGTGCAATAGCTGCAAGAAGGAACAATGACTTTTCCCTATGCGTTATATTGATAAGCCCTATTATTATACCCATCACAATAAGGAATATGCCCAACTCTTTTGGAAGGAAATTTGTGTTTGTGAATGCAAAAATCAATGCTGCAATCACTCCTACAGCAAATGCATATTTCCCCAACTGAGAATCTATCTTTGAAACCAGCTGCATGAATGCTCCCATCTCTGGGTTTGTCTTTGCCTTGGATTTTTTTTGTTTCCTTTTGGCAGCTTTCCTTATTGAAATTACCTTGACTGTCTTTCTTGGTTTTGATTTTGCCATACAAATTTTAAAACAATATCCTTATTTAAACTTTGTTTACCATTTTAGAGTAATATTTATATACCTGCTGCTTTTTTAAAAAATCATAATACTGGGAGGTAAGGTAAATGATTGATCCTTTTGTGAGAGGCAAAGTATTGAGAAGAAAACTTATTGATGGGAAGAATGTATTGTGCGTTGATTTTGCAGGTTCGCTGCAGGCTAAAGATATAGAAAAGAGGACTGATCTTATCGCTGATGCTGATACCGGCGCTTTCTCATATCGCGCAAAGATAAATATAAAGGAGATTGACGACAATGAAAGAGAAAAGAAAGGGCTTTCTCCATTTGATTTCTCTGATTATTCTAATATAATGCAGGCACTGAACAATGATTTTGATTTTCCGCTCTGGTTCATAAGAAAAGCAGGAGAAGATATTTCAAATATAAGCAAATGGAATCTCCCTTTTCTGTATCAGGTAAAAGGATGCAATTTTCATGATGGTTCTCCTGGCGGCGGCTGCAGGTACTGTTTTGTTGATAATGAACTGAATAATCCAGATAAACAAAACTCATCTTATCTTTCTGCGCAGAATGTTGTCAATACATTTGAGTCTGCAAGAGACAAGCTCAACCTCCATCATATACGCATATCAGGCGGAGAGCCTACTATTGTTCTTGATCATATACTTGATGTGCTTAAAGAAATGGACAAAAAAGGGCTGAGCCATGAAGGTGTTCAATTTGACTGCAACCTAAGCACAGGAAGGCTTATTGAGCATTTTATTGATAAGGATGTTTTTGAAAAGCATATCCTTGAAAAGATTGCAGAATATGATCCTAAAGTGCTGGTTGCATTCAAAGGCACTGATGACAAGAATATACATTACAATACCCAGACAAAGCTTACTCTTGATGACCAGATATACACGTTGAAGCTCTTGTCAGATGCAGGGCTTGACTGCTATCCTTCACTCTATAATCCAAACAGATTTACTCTTGACTACTTTGCAGAGAAGCTTCTTGACACATTTGATGAAAGCATCCTGAATAAGATACACTTATACCCTCTTTCTGTATACGGGCCTACAAAAAAAAGGCTTGAGCATATTGCAGTTAATAATCAGATTGATCCTGGAAAGTATATTTCCATATGCAGAGAAAGATGGGATCATAATTATATTGTTGGGGTAGAGGGATGGAGTAAGATTGTTGAAAAGAGGACAGGCATAAAGTATAAGGAGATAGAAAGGCCTGGAATTGAGATAAGGGTTAAGTAAAATGGAATACAAAAAAATAATTACACTCAGAGGCCATAAACTAAGGATGCTGCACAGTTATCTTAAGTACAATGGTGATGAGTCAAGAATCCAGATGAAAGACGAAAAAGTCATAAGAACAGCAGTTGAAGATGGTTACTCAAAGAAGATGGGAATGAACATTGTGAGTGTAATGAAAGAAGCGATGCAGCCTGATGTAAAAATAAGGCTCACTGATACTCTTGATGATATCTGTGCACTTTGCAATAAAAAGAATACAAAAGAATGCAAAGAGTTCATCCCTTATGGTATCTCAGTTGCTGCATCTGACAGGGCAGTGCTTCATGATTATGGCCTCCAAAAAATAACTTATAAGTCCAGGACCATTAAAGATAAGCTTATGGCTAAATAAGAAACATTTATTCATCAATTAATTTTATTATTCTTTCAAAGTTCTTTTTGCTCATGTCATCCTTGTATTCTGCGCTCAGGATGCTTATTTTATCCTTGTCAATCTTTATCCCTTTTTCTTTAAGAATATTGGCAAGCTTTGACCTGAAGACAAACTGGCAGAACTGCGTGACATTCTTAGGATTTTCTGTATGCCTGGTTCTCT
Organism: Candidatus Woesearchaeota archaeon; assembly: GCA_030670545.1. Lineage (GTDB taxonomy): Archaea > Nanobdellota > Nanobdellia > Woesearchaeales > JAGLGH01 > JAGLGH01. The sequence goes on along the minus strand of DAOVBM010000031.1, from coordinate 7,764 downwards.
CAAAGTCAATCATCACAGGCTTGTTTCCTGATATGATAATGTGCTTCAGTGGGCGATGCATCTCTTCCTTGTTTATGCCAAGTTTGTCCATTGCAAAGCACTGGCCAAATACCTCTTTTATTATCCTGACAGCCTCTTTTTTAGCGCATCTCTGGATATAGTCGACAATGAATTCTCCTTCAATAAATTCAGATATTAAGTATTCACTGCATTGATATAATAATCTGGGTCCTATCCCTTGCTTATTGAGTTTTTTAAGCCATCTTGATTCATTCTCTATTCTTCCGATAGCCTTGCTCTCAGGATGCTTGCATTTGATTGCAACTTTCTTTCCTTTATAGGTCCCTGTATATATCAGGCCTCTCTTACCTTTTGCAAGGTATTCAATATTTTCCACATCTTTGAACTGCATAATAATCTATATCTTGAGAATTCTATTTATAACTTTAGTTTTTACCATAAAAAGAAACAATTAAATATCTGCAAAAAATAAAAATTTATGATGGATGAGCTGATAGTATTTAGCAAGTTCCCACAGGAAGGAAAGGCAAAAACAAGATTAGGAAAATATATTGGATATGATAAAAGCGCTTATCTTGCCAGATGCCTGCTTGAGGACATAATCTCTACTGCTTATGGCATATGCAAAGTGACTGTATCAAGCTGCGCAGATGATATAGCGATGTTCAGGGAGCATTATCCTGAATGGGATATATATCCATCAAAAGAAAATTCTCTTATCCCTAAGTTATGCGATTCTATAATGAAAAAATATTCACTTGGATGCGGCAAGATTATTGCTATTACAAGTGATCTGCTTATTGATGAAAAAGAATTGCATTCATGGTTTAAGGAACTTGATAATTATAGTCTGCTCTTTGGTCCAACTTATGACAGGAGGTTTTACCTATTTGGCTCAGACCAGAGATTAGCAAGGGTCGCGGGGTCTTATCTAAGCGGAAATATGCCTACAGGATGCCTGATATCCAAGCTGTTGAAAGAGTATAAAGGATCTGGCAGGATTTTCCCAAGATTCAGGATACTGCCTTTCAAGAGGGATATTGATACGCTTGACGACCTGAGGAAACTGTCAGGACAGATACCTAAATCTTATAAGAGAACAAGCAAGTTTATGGAATCCCTTAATTTATTCTTCTGAAAATTATAAATCATAACACCCTCAGTTTATCTTCTAAACATAAGCTATTTAATGAATATGCTAAGAAAGCAGACTATGGCAAAAGTCACGAAGATAAGAAAGCGCGACATGAGCATAACAAGATTCAACAGGCAAAAGATTTCTGATGCTATATTCAAGACAACTCAGGCACTCAACAAGCCAGACCGCATTCTCGCAGATAGCATTGCTTCTGAAGTTGAAGCGCAGCTGAACAGGCAGTATGCAGGCAGGATTCCATGCGTAGAAGACATACAGGAGATTGTTGAGTATTATCTTATAAGGGGAGGAAATGCTGACATCGCAAAATCATATATCCTGTACAGGCAGAAGCATAAGGAAATCAGGCAGATCAAGGGATTCTTTGGTGTTACAGATACGCTTAAGCTGAGCATCAATGCAATAAAGGTGCTGGAAGCAAGGTATCTTCTTAAGGATGAGAACAGGCAGGTCATTGAGACACCGCAGCAGATGTTCAGGCGGGTTGCAGGATGTGTTGCAGCTGCTGACAGGCTCTATGATAAGAAAGCAGATATAAAAGATACTGAAAAGAGGTTCTATCAGATGATGGCTGGCCTTGAGTTCCTGCCTAATTCTCCTACACTGATGAATGCAGGAACAAGCCTTAGACAGCTTTCTGCATGCTTTGTGCTTCCTGTTGATGATTCAATTGAACAGATATTTGAGACTGTCAAGAACTGCGCAATAATCCATAAATCAGGAGGAGGCACAGGATTCTCTTTCTCGCGTATCAGGCCCAGGGGGGACATAGTTATGTCAACAAAAGGCATGGCATCAGGCCCTGTCTCATTCATGCGCATAATCGACACAGCAACAGGTGTCATTAAGCAGGGCGGCAAGAGAAAAGGCGCAAACATTGGGATACTCTCTGTAGACCACCCTGACATAATCGAATTCATTGAATCAAAATCAGGGCAGGGGCTGCTGAATAATTTCAATATCAGCATAGCAGCGACAGACAGATTTATGAGAGCTGTAAAGAGTAGCAGCAGTTATTATCTTATAAACCCACGCACAGGCAAGAGGACAGGAAAAGCAAATGCAGGGGACATATTTAATCTGCTTGCTGCAAATGCATGGAAATCCGCAGACCCAGGTATGATATTTATTGATACTATAAACAGGCATAACCCTACACCTTCCTTAGACAGGATTGAAAGCACAAATCCCTGCGGCGAACTGCCGCTTCTTGCTTATGAATCATGCAATCTTGGCTCTATAAATATCTTAAAGGTTGTAAATAATAAAAAAATAGACTGGGAAAAGCTCAGGTATCTTGTGCATAACGGAGTGCATTTTCTTGACAATGTGATTGATGCAACAAGATTCCCGCTAAAAGAGATAGAAAGGATAACAAAAGCAAACAGGAAGATAGGGCTTGGCGTGATGGGGTTCGCAGACATGCTAATCAAGCTTGGAATCAGATATGATTCTCCAAAGGCTTTGAAGACAGCAGGCCAGGTGATGAGGTTCATATATCATGAAGCAAAAATTAAATCTATGGATCTTGCTTCTGCAAGGGGATCTTTCCCTAATTTCAATAAGAGCATATGGAAGAAAAAATACAAAAAGATGAGAAATGCTTCTGTCATTGCAATAGCTCCCACTGGAACATTGAGCATAATTGCAGGATGCTCCAGCAGCATAGAGCCGGTTTTTGCAGTATCTTATGTCCGTAATATACTCGAAGGCTCCAGGCTTATTGAATCAAATAGCCTTTTTGAGGAGACAGCAAAACAAAAGGGATTCTACAGTGATGAGCTTATGATAAAGATAGCAAAGACAGGTTCAATAAATGGAATTAAAAGAATTCCAGCATCTGTGAGAAATCTTTTTGTCACAGCGCATGATATAAGCCCTGAATATCATGTCAGGATGCAGGCAGCATTCCAGAAGCGCTGCGACAATTCGATATCAAAGACAATAAATCTTCCTGCTTCTGCTACTGTTGAAGATGTTAGGAATATATTTATGCTCGCATATGACCTCAAATGCAAGGGAATAACAGTATATAGGTATGGATGCAGGGATGAGCAGGCACTAAGCCTTGGAGCAAGTGTTGTACCTGATATCTCATGCCCTAAATGCTCCCCTCCATGATCTTATTAGTTTTATTTGGGAGTAACTCAATATTATTGTGTTTTCAAATAATTTCTAATCTATTCTTTGTCTTGAAATCCCATTGGATTTACTTAGATAGCTATGCTCTCTAAGTTCTTAATGAGCTTTGCTCATCAAGACTGGCGATCATTGGCATACACAAATTAAAAGAAAGAGATTAGGAAATTATTTAAAGTTGAGTTTTATTTAATACATTAACAATGATAAAACCTGAAAAATTAAAAAAAGGAGATACTATTGCATTCATAGCGCCATCAAGCGGTCTTGGTGGGCTGTACCAGCATAGGGTGGATAACGCTAAAAAAGCATTGATTAATCTGGGCTTCAAAGTTAAGGAGTTCCCGACTGCCTGCAAATTTCTAAATGATGGCACTTCAGGTAATTCTAATGATAGGATTAGGGATATACACAAGTCTTTTGAAGATCCTGAAGTCAAGGCAATTGTATGCACAATCGGAGGCTTATCATCAAATGAACTTTTAAGAAAAATAGATTATAATATAATTAAGAACAATCCCAAAATATTTTGTGGTTATTCAGACATTACGCTTTTGCATCACGCATTTCTAAAGAAAACAGGCTTATGCACTTTCTATGGGCCTATGGTTATGACACAGTTTGGTGAGTATCCAGAACCCTTTAAGTATACTATAAATCAGTTCCTTAAAGCTGTTTCTGGAAATATTGGCAGGATAGAAGCATCATCAGAATGGACAGATGAATTACTGGATTGGTCAAAGAAAGAATATATACAAAGGCCACGAAAAAGATACAACAATGAGGGGTTTGTCTGGATTAAAAAAGGAAAAGTAAAAGGGAAAATAATTGGAGGATGCTTATATTCACTGCTGCAGTTAAAGGGAACTGAGTTTGATTGTGATTATAAAGATAAGATATTATTTATTGAAACTCCTGAAGGTCAGGACTTCACAAAAGGAGAACCTTTAGGTTACGTTGATTCGCAGATTATGGATTTAAGGAATGCAGGAGTTTTTGGTAAGATTAAAGGACTAATAGTTGGTAGAGGATTTGGGTATACTGATAAAGAGAAATTGAAGTTCAAAGAGATTATTATAAAACATACTCAAAAGTATGATTTTCCAGTGCTTTTTAATGCTGATATAGGGCATACTGACCCTATTATTACAGTACCTTTAAATGTTGAAGTAACTCTGGATTCTGAAAATAATCTCTTTTCTATTGATGAGAGAGGGGTTATGGATTATGGCTTGTGATGGTCTTGAATTAGGCAAAATGGGGGATTAGGAAGAAAATTTAAAGGATAATTCTTATTTCACGAGAGAGACTATTCTCTCAGTGATTTTATTGGTAGCTTCTTCTATAGATCTATCATTGTCAAATACATCAATTCTTTCTTTATGTTCTCTTGTGAGCTGCTCATAAATCTTTTCTCTTTCTTCAAAGACTTTTAAATCTCCATCAGAAACAGGTTCTTCCCTATCTTTTAATCGAGCTTTCATAACTCCTATAGGGATAGTCAACAAAAATGTTAAATCAGGAGTATACAAATTGCTTGTAGTATCCCTTATCCATTGATGTAATTCATCATATCTGGATTTCTTATAATCATCCATTATTTTAGGAATTTGGCATGCAAATAATGTATCAATATGCCTTTCTTTTAGCACAATCTTACCTTTTTCAAGTGCTGGCTTAATCTCTATTTCATCCTGATAATATAAATCAGTTATAACATACATTGTTTCAGTAAGAGCTGTTGACATTGAATATCCAAATCTTAAAAACTTATCTTTACTTAGCAATTTTCTAATGTAGTTTCCAATCTCAGATTTAGAGAACTCTTCAACTATTTTGGTTTTATACCCCAAACATTTCAAGGATTTATTTACTTGATATAATAATTCAGATTTGCCACTAGCATCCTTACCTTCAAAACTTATAAGATAACCTTTATGCATTTATTCTCCCCAGCATGAACTTAGAATCTGTTTTACACTATCTGTTACTGGATACTCTTGTAATTCGTCTTTACTAGCCCAAACATAACTGTCATGCTCTTCTAATTTAATTTCAAAAGGCTCTTCCATGGTAACTACAAAACTGAATTGTCTTGTTTTTTTACCGCTCTTTGACTCATAATCAAAATGGTCAAGATATTTTTTTATTTCTTTGATCTTTAGCCCAGTTTCTTCTTCAACTTCTCTATGCAAAGCAGTACCTAAATCTTCTCCGTCTTCTACCTTGCCGCTGGGAAGTTCGAATATTCCCCCCATAAAATCATCTTTTGGCCTTTGAAGCAGTAAAACTTTGGAGTCTTTCATTATTACTGCGCCAACTACATATCTGTTTATGCCTTGCTTTTTAGCTTCTTCAATTAGCTTTTGATATAGTCCTTGGGTTGGCTGGGTCATTAATTCTCATACTCCATAAAGCTCTCTCTCTTTATATCCTCAGTTATGTAAAATATCTGCTTCTCTATTATGTTGAATCTTTCTTCGAGATTCTCAATGAAGTCTTCTGTTTCATTCAGACTGAGGAATACGGCTTCAAACAAAAAGTCATAGCCATTGTTGATCTTGAACAAGGAGTTGATGTTCTGCTGCTTTGAAAGGTATTTTCTAAGTTCTTCTCTTTGCTCACGCTCTACCTTCACTATGATTTTAGCGCATGCTGAATAGCCTAGCCTGCTAAAGTTAATTATGCTTGTATGCTTTACTATAAAATCATTCTGATATGATTTTATCTTGTCAAATATCGTTGAGACTGCTATTCCTGTCCTGCGGGACATCTTTGTCAAAGGCATTCGGCAGTCTTTTCTTAGCTGGCAGAGTATTTTTAGGTGTTTGTGAGGTATCATCGGGATTTAGTAATCTTTCAAATATCAAATCTTTTTATGAAATCATAAACTTTTTCCCTCATGCTATAATCAATAATATCTTTTACCTTTTTAAATTTTTACATATTTGTCCATGAGTTTTTTATAAAATCATAAAATTTAAATAAGAGTTCTTAAATTCATTAAATTTAATGAGAAAAATTTTTTATGCGAATATATTCTGTAATTCATTACATTATCCAGTAATAGATTATCTTATCAATATAAAAAAGAATATGAAGAAGGGAGATAAATTAATCCTGTGTTTTTGGGATAAGAATGTCTATAATTTCCAGAATCAATCATATACTAATTTTTATAAAAAAGAAACTAATGAGCAGATAAAGGAACTTGTGGATAATTTATCTAATATCTTAGACTCATGGAATATTAATCATAATTTTATCTTTTTGTCAGATGCAATAGATAGGATGCTCAGCCTTGATAAGGCCAATGATTTATTTTTTCGCTCTTTAGGCAACATCTCAATTGGTTATATTGAAGACTCTTACATTAATGAAAAATATCTTAGAATAAGACCAATTACTCTGGGAAAAATTGCTTATATGATAATGGACTATTTGATTGCGCTCTTTTTCTCAGATCTTTATCCTTCGTTTAAAATAACTAAAATTGATTATTACGTTACTGGTAAAAGATTTATGCCAATTCAAACTGTCATAGATGATATTATCTCAGATGATGGAATTATTGTTGATTTTCCCAATATCCTAACCACAAGGTCAGTGCCTATAATGAATTATGACAATGGGAAATGGATTGGAATTGAAATGTCAAAATTAGAGCTGGAAAGGGAAGTAAGAAAGCAATTTGAAAAAGGCGTGGATTATTCTATGGTATGCGATATATTTGCGATATTAAGAGAATTGGTAACAAATGACGAGTTTATTATTTCAAAGAACATGATAAATGAAAAAATGCATTTAAATAAGCTTTTAACCCAGTTTAAGGGATTGGAGGAAGAGAACAAAATAATGACAATTGTGGAGAATCTTTACAAATACCTGCAAATTGTTAAGGAAAGCCTTTTAAAGCCGAATAATACGAGATTGAAGAAGATTAATTACATTAGAAGCAAAGAACAATTAAGTGAGATACTCTCCTTTTTGAACCCTAATATCCTCGAGATTCTCAAACTTTGTGATGGGAAAAATGATATGAAAGAGATTATTGAAAAAAGCCCTTTAAAACCAAGTTCTACTCAAAGTTACCTTTCTAATTTGAGAAAGAAGAATATAATATCTAAGGATAAAAAACCAATCAGAAATGTAAATGAGATTTTGATATCATTCGAGTGACTTAAGAGCTTCTAGAATATGATCAATATCCTTTTTTACTAATACTACATTAATATTTTCATGTTGGGATATTACGTGATCTTTGATATAATCAAAATTATCCTTTCCTGCGAGGATTATTATTTTTTTATTTAATCTTAACGCATAGCCAATCTCTACAACTGTACCAAAACTTATCTTTTTTTGAAGCGCGATTAATATGTCCGAAGAGGCTATATTATCCAGAACCCATTGTAATTTCTCACTCTTCTCAATATTTTTCTCAACAG
>DAOVBM010000086.1 GCA_030670545.1 Candidatus Woesearchaeota archaeon | reverse complement strand
TTTGTTGTGAAAAAAATATGCGGTGAACATATTAATGCCATAAAAGCTAAGTATCAAAGCAATCAAACAAGGTTTAGAATCATTGCCTATAATGCATATAGATTAACGGCTTATATATTTTTGAGCATTTCTACGCCGCCCCTTCAGCTCCATATACTCAAATAACCTGGCTGCTCAGCTTTTTCAACAAGGCTTGCTCCTATGCCCTTGCCTATATAGAAGGAATTATCGGTGAATACAGAGCTGAGCTTCTCAAAAAATGTTTTTTCTTTCCTGTACTCTGCTATCTTTATCTCAGTTAGATTAAGCTTTTTCATAAGGTATTGCTTGACTTCCTCTTTCCCTCCTATCTCATCAATAAGCCCAATCTCTTTTGCTTCATATCCAAGATAGACCTGACCTGTTGCAAGCTTTTCAACTGCTTCATAGCTCATATTCCTGTTCTGAGAAACTTCATATATGAATGATTCTCTCATCCTGTCTATCATATTCTGGAAGATTTCCCTTTCTTCAATAGTCATGTCCTTATACGGAGAGCCCATATCCTTGTATTTACCTGATATCAGTCTTTCATATGTTATATTGAACCTGTCAAGAAGCCCGGAATACTGGAGATATGATCCTATCACTCCTATAGATCCTGTAACAGACATCTTGTTTGCAAATATCCTGTCTGTTGCTGTCGCAATCCAGTATCCTCCGCTTGCGCCGACACTTCTTATCCATGCAATTGTTGTCTTATTGCTTTTCTTTATAGCCTGGCCAATCTCGTCTGTAGGGACCACCATGCCGCCAGGAGACTCTATCTCAAAGATAATCCCTTTTATAGCATTGTCATTATCAGCCTTCTCTATCATTTTCACAATCTGCGTAGATGACGCTGCAGTTATTGAGATCAGCCCGGTTTCAGCATCTGTAACAATAACACCTTTTACTGGAATCATCGCTATATTCCCTGACGGGTAACTGATACCATTATTTGAGAAAAGTGAGATGAGCCCTGCAAATATCATGCTAAGAAACCCAAGAACGATAAGTACAGCTATGAAAAATCCCCATCTGTATTCCTTTATCTCTGGCTGTTTCTTTTTCATGTTTAATATGACCTCACAAATTGTATCACATTTGTCCTTGCCAGTATATCGCTCAGTCTTCTCTGTGTCTTTGTGAACATCATGAATCCAGGGTCAATCAACCACAGCACAATGAAAGGGAAAAAAGGAAGCATTGCAAGATTCCGCAATATAACCTGGCTTAATGAAAGTTTCTCTGTTTCAGATACAACACGCAATCCCATTATCTTCTTTCCAATACTTTGGCCAGCAATATACTCTGTGAATGTGAAATATATGAATATCATCAATGCTATGAAAAAGCTGACAGCATATATTGCGTTTGAGGCTCCTGCTGCGCTTAACATAAGATAACTTTCTTTGAACGATCCTGCAGGCACTATCCTTCTCAGTATTTCTCTGAATGGCGATATTATGACAAGCTGTATTATTATAAGGTCAATGAAAAATGCAATGCTCCTTCTGGTAAATGCACCCTGAACCTGCAGTACTCTGGTTTTGGGAAGATTTAGATCTAATTCAATATCCGCCATTTTAAATAGATTTTGATTAGGATGTATAAAAATGTTATGAATATGGATTAAACTATTATGGTATTATCCTTATTTTTGTGCTGAGAATGCTTGAAAGCCTCGCAAAAGTTATAACATTCAGGTCTTGGAAATGTTAGGAAAAACTGTAATAGGAAATAGTAAAGTTTTTATAGGTTGAGATTTCTTATAGAGTAAAGTTTAATATGATCGGCGATGGCTTGTCAATAATTAATGAAATATTTATTATCAATAATCATAAAGAGGCAGTAGATACAATGAAGAATGAGATTAATGGAATATTATTGATTATGATAATTAGTTTG
>DAOVBM010000033.1 GCA_030670545.1 Candidatus Woesearchaeota archaeon | reverse complement strand
ATTGTGGTGGTGATTACCACCATAAAAGTTTATTACCCCCCTATTGTTAACATTAATTATGTTGAGTGATAAAGATATTAAATCTTTGATTGATGATAAAAAGTTAGGTGTTGAACCTTTTTTTCAAAAAAATTTAGGATGTGCTTCAGTTGATCTCACTTTAGGAAACAATTTTATTAGATACACAGGTCTTATTGATACAAGATCAATTAATATTTCCCATGAGCTTTTTAGTGCTTCTGAATTACTCTTAGATCCTGGACAATTTGTTTTAGGGGTTACAAAAGAAAAAATCAGGATTCCTAATGGATACTATGGATTCATTGAAACAAGAGGAAATTTTGCAAGAGCAGGAATTTCTGTAACTTGTGATGATGGTCATGTTGATCCTGGAACTGATGGATTAATCACTCTCGAAATTAAGAACAATAACAATGTAAAAGTTAAATTATTTTCTGGAGATTTAATTTGCCAGTTATTTCTTTTTAAGTTATCATCTCAATGTCTTAGAATGTATAATGGGAAATATATGAAACAAAGTTGTCCAACAATATTTAAGAAATAGGAGGGAGAAAAAATGATGGCTGATAAATTATTAGATGCTATAGATAAAAAACAGAATCCTTGTGTGGTAGGACTGGATCCGGTTATAGAAAGACTTCCTAAACATTTGATAAATGGAGATTCGTTAAAAGATATTGCAGGCGCATACAGAACATTTAATTTTGAGATTATAGATGCAGTTGCTGACCTTGTGCCTGCAGTTAAACCACAAGTGGCATTCTATGAGAAGTATGGTTTTGAAGGATTGAAAACATTCAAAGATACTGTAGATTATGCAAGATCAAAAGGTTTAATTGTTATTGAAGATGGCAAGAGAAATGATATAGGAAGCACTTCTCAAGCATATGCTGATGGGCATCTGGGAAGAGTTGGAACGATTTCATCAAAAGTTCCTTCATTAGACCTGGATTTATTGACTGTTAATCCCTATCTTGGAAGTGATGGCCTAAATCCTTTTGTTGATGTTTGTAAAAGATATGAAAAAGGGATTTTCATTCTGGTTAAGACAAGTAATCCTAGTTCAGGGGACCTGCAGGATAGGTTAATTGAGATAAATGATGATGAAAAAGATGAATTAAGGCAATTAGGATTAGATGTAAAAAACAATATAACTGAAATGTATAACTTAGTGGCCCTGCAGGTAAATAGATATGCTCAGGGACTTATAGGTAAAAGAGGTTATTCATCTATTGGCGCTGTTGTTGGAGCTACATACCCTGCGCAAGCAGAAACATTAAGAAAGATTATGCCTAATTCGATATTTCTTGTGCCAGGATATGGCGCGCAAGGTGGAAATGCGAAAGATTTAACCAATTGTTTCAATGACGGTGGGTATGGCGCAGTTGTAAACTCATCCAGAGGAATTATTTTTGCTTATGAGAAAAGTAATAACCCTACAGCCTTTGCAGAAGCTGCTAGAACCGCTGTAAAATCAATGATTGAAGATATCTGTTCTGCATTAAGCAAATGCAACAAATTAAATTATGACAAGAAAAATGTATTAGCAAGAGAATAGTATGCAGTATATTTTATAGTATAAATGGGATTGAAGATCTAGCCATAATCAAGAATGATCTTATCTTTAAATCTTCCTCTTTCTTCAGCTTTCTTTTTTCTGAGCATTTCTAATTTCTCTTTATCAATATTCTTAAACTCGCATATTGCATGCACAACCTCAAGAATATCAGCAAGCTCTTCTTCTTGTGAATTTTCCCAGAATTCATGAGCTTCCTCTTTTAATTTGTCTTTCAGTCTTTGCCAATATTCATCATCATCAGCAATATATGTGATAGGAACATCCCCTCTGTTCCTAATAATCTCAGGAATCCTATCCCTGATAAGCTTATTGTACTTCATGATATTGGAATTAAAATTAGGATTTTATAATACTTTCGGCAATAGTTGCGAAAGATTTATATATATCTACCAATTACAATCCAATTACAATGGTAATGGATACTTTACAAATAAGGCTAAACCCAGCTTTAGTTGAAAGAATAGATTCTCTTATAAATGAAGGTATCTATTCAAGCAGATCTGATGCGATTAGAGACGCAGTAAGAAGGTTTGTATGGGAAAAAGAAGTAGGCAGTATATCAAAGAAAGGAAACTCAGTCGAATTAGTGAGAAAAGCAAGAGCAGCATTATCTAAAAGGAAAATTGACATAGAGGAGATAAATAACCTATAACAGTTCCTCTGGCTTTTTTGCTATAACGGAATATTCTCCTGCAATGCCCAAGAGTTTCTTGTCTCTTGTGACTAAGATTGAATTTGATTTTCTTGCTAATAGCATATGTATGATATCGAAAAAACTGATTTCATAATTTAACTCAGACTCAATTCTACTAGCTTGATTATACTCTTCTTTAGACATAAATATTTTCTTAAAATTTTGGGATTGCCTGAATAACCTAGATTTCTTATTGAACTCTCGAGCACTCAATATGAATCTTAACTCTTTCAGTAGGAAACCTGAATAATAGATGACTGAATCATCATTATCATATCTTTCAAAAAAATCTTTCGCTGATTTCCAGTATGGAATGCCTAATTTCTCATCTCCTTCCTCCTGCCAAAGATTAAGGTATATACAAGCATCTACATAAAACAATTTTTCTACCATTGTAAACTGTCTTTTGTAATTAAGTTCAAGTATAAATACCTTAGGCACCTAAGTGGCAAGTGGCAAGTGACGCAAAAAATTGTGAATAAAATTAAAGCAGATGCAAATTATTTAAACAGATTGAACTCTCATTGTAATATGAAGAAATATAAAGATAATCAATTGATGTATAGATTTGTTGATAAAGTATTAAACTTCTGTATTCCTATATTTATCGTTAAAAAACTGAAGGAATTTGCTGAGCATTATATAGAACATAAGAATCTGTGTTAAATTCTCCAGACTATTAAATAGGAGGAACGAGGAACGTTAGCTACGAAGAGTTTTTTCGTCGTGTGCCTTAACAATTGCTTACTTCCCTTGTACATTCACAACTATCACAGGACCCCAAGCCAGCCCATGATTTATGCAAACACTTACAACCGCTCATTTGGTCGCATCCTTTGACACTTGAAGTGTATTTTTCCATATGAGTCCCACAGACTTTACTTTTAGTATAATCACTGCATCCACTTACAAGTAGAATAGATACTACCAAAAGAACTAATAATAAAATTCTAATTAATTTCATTTTTAGCAATTAATTAATAACAGGTATATAAAGCCTTTGTTATCTATCATCATGAACGAATTGAATTTAACATAGGGATTCATGTTATGAGAACCTATACCAATGGAAAGCATGACACAAAGCATTCCTTCATCAAATGTAGAGCAAAAGAAGATCTAAACTAAAATGTTTAATCTTCTTAATTTTTTAAATATATTAAAGAAAAAGAGAACAAATAAAAATAGTATTATTATATTTATTAAGTTAATTGTTGTCTTGAACGATAATGTTACAAAAGCAGATAGTGAGATTGCTGACATTAAAAAAGACCAATGTCCCAATAAAATTTTAGTCTGGAAACTACTTTTTTTCATATGTATTATTCTCCTATTTAACAATATTAAAAATCCAATTAATAAGATACTTGATAATATTACTCGAAATCGATATCCTATTTTTCTTTTGAACACTAAATTTATATGGTCTTTGTAAAAATAAGCAATTCCATCTAAGTTTGAATCTTCTCCAACTATAGAGATTGGAAGGCTTCTATTTCTAATTCTGCTTGGAGTGATATTGAATATTTCAGAATAGAATGTATCAAAAGGAAATATAAAACTATTTTTTATTTTCACAATTAATTTTTTATTAAATATAAAAGTATTATCTTTATTTTCAATGTCATAAATTTCTTTTCCATTCAAATTTATAAATTCCGTATGCAAAATATTAAAAGAAGGAGTTTTTTCTGATTCAAAAATAATATTTGCTTTTATTTCGGGTTGACTAAAACCTGTTGGATCAATATCCCCAATTAATTCTATTTCAACTTTTTGAGGAAGAGTAGAATATAATTGATTATAAATATCTTTTAATCTTCTTAATCTTTCTGAATCGGGTGCTAATGAGAGAAGTAGACTTAATATCTCTAGGTTTTTTTCTGCATTTTTATAGTCTTCTAAAATTAAATAGTTTTCCGTTATAAAAAATAAACTTGAAGTTAAAAAACCACTTCTATTATTTGCTCTCAAATCTTTATCAGTTAAATTTGACCAGGATAATTTAATAGATTCTTTTAAGTTTTGTATTGATTTGTTAAGAAGATAATCATTACTTCTCAAGGTGAGCATCTCACTATAATTTTCATATTCGTTTATAAGTGTACTTCTATTACGAAATTCCACCATATAGTTGTAACCTAAAACAAAATAACATTGTGCAGCATGATAGATATCTTCAGTATGATTAGGGCAATTATTTTCTAATAAATCTATGCTACCCATATACCTTCCTTCAATACTATAATTTAAACCAAGATTAAAATCATCCAAATTCGCACTAATATTGAGACCAAATGTTAATAAAAGTAAGAGTGTGATTAATAATTGTTTTTTCATAGAAGACAATATCCTTGATTATTATATAAACCTTTCTCGCCTTCAGAATAAAAAAGAAAGAGTGCTGAGTAATATTGCGTTTAATATCAAATAATTGTGATGTATTTTCTGCATCAAAAAATTGCGAAATAAAATGAAAAGACAGTTTATATTTTAGGCAGACCGAAAGATATTTATAGACACACAAATCTCTAAATACTTATTATGGGACTATTAGAAAACCTTAAACTAAATGTTTATTTTATGGCAATTATTTATATGAGTTTTGTTCTATTTATAACATCAATATCAATTGATACAAAAGTATTTGATAATGCCAAACTAGCACATCTGTCTCTTCTTTGGTTGGTTATTGGTTTATTTTTGTGGTTAGTGAATGATATGTTGGGTTTACATGGAAGGCGTGTAGATCAATTAAGAACAAACGGAAAAGAATTGTTAATTGATAAGTTACCAGATATGTCCTTGACATATGTAGTAATGGTATTTCAGGTATTGATATTTATTTTTGGTGTTTGGAAGTCTATTATAATATTCTCTTCTTAGAGCAGAAATATAAAAACCCTTATTAAATTCTAATTAACTTAACACTCACCTTTCTTACCAACCACAACAACCTTCTTGCTCAGCGACTTATGAACATAATAATCATATTCTTTCTCTATCTTTAAACCAGCTTCTTTAACCAACCTCTTATAATCAACAAAGTCAGGGAAAGACACAACAGCTTTCTTTTGCAATCTCTTTCTTAGATTATCAAGAAAATCAGAATAAAGCTTTTCAAGCTCTTTGGCTTTAGAGTTTCTTCCATAGGGCAGGTCTGCGCAGATGTAATCAACTTTATCCCTCATCTTTGTCGCATCCTTTTCCTTAAGTTCAGATTTGATGCCAAAATGCTCAAGATTGAGCTTTGCTCTTTTCAGCATCATCTTATCAATATCATAACCGACTGGCTTTAGCCCCATCAGCCCTGCTTCAATCAATATCCCTCCTGAGCCGCAAAAAGGGTCAACTAATCTCCCTCTGCTAATGCCTGTCAGATTAACCATAGCTCTAGCCAGACGAGGATGCATTGCAGTAGGGTGCAGGGAAGGTCTTTTATGCGCTTTCCTTTGTTCAAATCCGCCATCAATCTCATGCAAAAGCAGAGCGCAGTACACAATCTTAGATGTAAAGAACAATTCTACATGTGTAACAGCATCTCTCAGATTGACCTTAGGATCATTTACTCCCCTCCATACATAGCCTGATAATATCTTCTCGCTGAAATCCTTAGGCAGCTTTTTGCAGGAAAGATTATGTATCCTCAGGCAAAAGTCATTTTTATAAATATTCTGCCAGGGGAATGCTTCAAGAGATGAAAGAAGATTCTCCCAGCCAGTATGGAAAAGCAGTTTAGATACTTTTGTAGTATAAGCAAGCCTTTTGCTCAATGTTTTTAGATTAAGCTTTTTTTCAATAATTAGCAGGTTCTTATCCAAAACAAAATCCTTAGCGTTAGCAAGAGCAAGAACTTCATCTTTTGCTAATTCAATATCCTGCTTTGAAAGAATAAATAATGTTCCCATAATAGATATTAATCATGATATTTATTTAAATCTATCCAAGATGCAGGTTTCAAATCTATTCTAGTTTTTTCTCTTACCTTGCGCAGCTAGTGGCCGTCGCTGACACAATGGTGTCAGCAGGCAAAGACCTGATTAGAATTGATTTGAATCACAAGAAAATTTAAGATTAATATCAATAAAATATTGATGCTACTGCTCTTTTATATATAACTTATTATCTATCCAAGAATCCTTTTTATCTTCATCACATTCTGCCTGTTGCACTCGTGTCTCTCTGATCCTCGATGCCTGAGCGCTACCTTGCTCCTAAATCTGCAGACAAAATGCGAATTGCAGAATGTAACTATACCTACAAATGGCTCATGGTATTTGCAGAAATCTTTACCATTGATGGATTTCAGGTATTCATCAAACTCTTTCTGGCTCTTGTCTGGAGCAAGCATCATGATTATTTCTTCTTTCCTACAAGAGGAAACTTCCTATATGCCAGGTATATCAGCATAGCAAGTGTTATACCAAGTATTATGAACCTCAGTCTGTCTCCTGCATATCTCCAGTATCTCATCACTCCGTAAACGATTGTCAGGAAACCGCCTCCCATCAGGCCTGGAGATACAGACTCATGCTTCAGCACAAATCCTCCCAAAATCATAGTAATAAGGCCTATGATAGCTGCAATTATGAATACATTCCTGTCATATCCCTGCCTTATATCATCAAATTCTTCCTGGCATTTTAGATATTCAGGATTTGTCTTAAAGCATTCGCCAGTATTCTCATTGCACCAGCAGGATTCAAGGGGATATCTTTCAGCAATAGGCTCTGGAGTCTTTTGCGCTGTTGGGCAGGAATCTGTGAGAACATTAGGATTGATCTTGCCGCAGAAATCATCCCACTCAGGACTAGGATAAAATGCGCTTATTCCAAAACCTATGAAGAAAGCGAATATTACAGCAATCGATATTCCCAGTATTACACCCTTTATTTTGCCCATATTATAAGCCATAGAAGTTGGATTATTTAAATCTTGTGTTCAATATTTTCAATATGCACAAGAAATGCAAAATTATATATACCTCTTTGTTTAACATCCTAATATGAAACGCGGAAGGCCACTTGGATCACCGATAAGACAGAACATAATCGAGATTCTTTATTTTATGAAAAGTGGTTATGGCTATAACATATACAAAAAATATCGCGAGATATTTCCTAAAGTCACAATGAGAGTGATATATTATCATCTTAATAAAGGGCTAAATACCAAAGAGTTTTCTATAGAAAAAGTGGAAAAAGAAAAAGGGGATTATTCATGGGGAGGAGAAGCAGAAAAGATATATTACAAGCTTGGCCCGAATGCAAAGCCTTCTATCAATCCGATTGTCAAGGAATATTTTGATAAAAAGAAAGAGAAGAAATAATTAATCCATATATTTTTATATAGGTATTATTATATCTATATTTTATGAGCCTAATATTATTTCTGGCAGGAGTATTTCTGGCAACTTTTCTGATTGGAAGATTGTTAGAAAAAATAAGGATCCCATGGATATTTTCTGCTTTGCTGATAGGTCTGGCTTTAGCTGCTTATAATCCTTTTTTAGAAATTACTTCTTCTTCTTCATTTCTTTTTTTGGCAGAGATGGGAATGTTTTTTCTTCTTTTCGTCATTGGTTTTGAACTGGATATCAAAAAGATTTGGAAGAGCAGCAAGTTTCTATTTAGGATCACAGCTGTGATTATTTTTGCAGAGACATTCTTTGGGACATTGCTGGTACATTATGTGTTTGGGGTTTCCTGGCTTATATCTGTCTTAGTGGCTTCATCCTTTGCAACAGTTGGTGAAGCTGTCCTTTTGCCTATACTTGACGAATTTAAGCTGGTGAAAACAAAACTTGGACAGACAATACTTGGGATTGGTGTGCTGGATGATGTTATTGAAGTCTTAACAATTATTGCTGCTTCAATAATCATAGGCCGTTCAGTAGGCCATACATCCTTTAATATAGTATCAAATCTATTGATTCTGGCTTCACTCTTTGGACTTGCATTTATACTGGTCAAATTCCGCAAATACTTAACATCATTTAAATACAAAGATATATCGTCATTCTTTCTTTTTGTCATATTTTTCATTTTCTTATTAATTGGAATCGGGCAATTTGTTGAGTCTGCAGCATTAGGCGCGCTTTTGGCAGGAATCGCTTTAAGGAATGCAATCCCTAAAAACATTCTCAACTTCATCGATTCTGAGGTCAAGACAATGACTTATGGCTTTTTTGCGCCAATATTCTTCTTGTGGGTAGGAATTGAGACCAACATAAGTTATATCCTAAAATTTCCTTTACTTATCCTTCTTATCATGGTCATGACAAAGACAACTAAGATAGGAAGCTGTTATTTGATGGGCAAAAAAGTATTAGGCAAAAAAAAATCAATCATATTAGGTGTCAGCTTATGTGTAAAATTCAGCACAAGCATAGTGATTATAAAGCTCTTATTCGAGAAAGGATTGATACACTCAGATCTATATTCTGTATTAATCGGAACCACTATTGCATTCAAATTTATAGTCCCATTCCTGATGTCCTATCTAATAACTAGATGGAATATAGGATTTTCAAGAATAGAAGATGAGAAGATTGGGATATAAGGGTTATGAACTCCTATTTACTTTTTCCTGATTTTATCTTCCTGACAAACCCAAATAATGCAAACAATTCTCTTTTTGTAAGGAAAGATTTTCCAATAAGCTTTTTCCAGACAATCTTCTGTGTTTCTCTCTTTTCTTCTGTAGAGAAACCCATTTTATCAAGCAAACCAAACAATTCTTTAAAAAAAGCATCCTTTTCTTTTTTTCCTGCCGGTATGATATGCTCACCAATCCTTCCTTTTGCAGCTGATATCTCATAAAGTATTACAGCCAATGCATGGCTTATGTTCATTGTAGCATACTTTAAAGATGCAGGAATAGTGCATACAAAATCACACATCCTGATCTCATCATTTGTCAGGCCGCTGCTTTCCCTGCCAATGACCAGGCCTATCTTTGAGCCGGATATCTCATTAAGTTTCTCTGCAAGCTGTTTAGGGTTTAGAGGGCTTCTTGGTATATTATAATCTGTTCCAAGCTTTGCAGTTGTGGCGATAAGATAATCAAACTTCTTGAGATAATCCACATCCCCTATTGTTGCTCTCTTCAGCACACCTTTTGCATGCACAGCCCTGTCCAGAGCCTCTTTTGACATTATGTCGCATTTAGGGTTTATAACAACCAGGCTCTTGATGCCAAAATTAGCCATGCATCTTGCAACAGCGCCTGTATTGCCTGCATTCTCAGGTTCTATGAGTATAACTGATATCATATACTAAGCTAATCAGCATGGGTTTTTATTATTTTCTAGTCTTTTCTTTCTCTTCAAATCATTTCTTCCTTTTTCTTTCCCTTTGCGAATGCTAATGATGCTGTTGTAAGCACAATGGTGCTTACAGGCAAAGAATTGATTGGGATTGATTTGAAACGCAAAGAGATATAGGATTATAATAATAAAATCATCCAATACAAAAAACAAACCTTATCAAACAATATAAAAATCATCTCAGAAAAAAGCAGCCAATATATTAACAACAATAAGCAGCAGGAAAACAAAGCTTACATTCTTCCAGATTGTATACGCTCTCTTTTTTGGCATGTATTTCTCAAGGACCACAAGAAGCATTCTTCCACCGTCAATAGGGCCAAGCGGCGCAAGATTGAACAGCCCAATCCCTAAATTCAGTACCCACAGCCAATAAAGAAGACCCATAAACCAGAGGATGAACAATCCGATGTATTTTCCTCCAAAGAAAGATTCATTTATACCTATATTCTGGTTCACCAGTATCCCCAGCATCGCCCTGCTCTCATTCTCAGGATGAGGCGCAAGTTCAATCTCATAACTATTTTCTTCTGTAACTATGTTGATAGTATCCCCTGGCTTTGAATCATTCATTTTATCAATGAAATCCTCTATGCTTAATATTTCCCAGTCATCAACTCTTGTAATTACTTCTCCTGCCTGCATGCCTGCCTTTTCTGCAGGATAATAACCATCCCCTTCCTCAATAAATCCAGTTATGCCTACTCCTGTCTTATCTGCAATACTGCTGGATACAGGACCCATCAACAACAGAAATATGCCAAGCACTACAAACGCAAGCAATATGTTTGAAAAAGGGCCTGCGGAAAATACATCAAGCTGCTTCTTTCTGCTAGCCTTTCTCAGTTGTTTCTCATCAGGCTCTACAAAAGCAGCCGGAAGAACAGGTATAAGTATGTGAAGGAAAGCAAACCCGCTTGATTTTATCTTCATGCCGTGATGCCTTGCATATATGCCATGCGAAAATTCATGCACAAGAGCGATTATGAATATCGATATTATCCAGTAGAAAAATGGAACATAGAACCCGCCCTTTACTTTGAACGGCAGCACAAGCGCGACTCCTGCAGCAGCCTCAGGAACAGTGATGATCTTCCAGAGGTTATGGACAAGTGATACAACAATTATAATCATACCAAGAAAACCTATGCCTATGCTCACATAAGAGAGAAAATTGAGAAGTTTCTTAAAGCGCTTTGCAAAAGAATCCATTGCCTTCAGGCCGAAACTTGTCCTGTACATTGAAAAATATAATAGAGGAAAGAATATCTTCTGTATGTGGATGTTCTTCCTTTTTATTATTAGGAATATGCCCATGAGGACAAAGAAAACGAATGCAGAGATCAATTGAAAATCCATTTATCATATCCTCTTTTTTAACAAAAATTTCAAAAAAAAATTTGTTTATTTCTTCCTTACTACTCTAAGTGCTTTACCATTGCACTTCCTGCACTTTATTTTCCCAGCCAATACAGACATGTTAGGCGCCTTTATTGCGCTTTTACATCTCTTGCATATAAATTTATTATGGAAAAGTCTTTGTTCTGCTTCTGCAAATTTAGCCATTTTAATCAGTCTTTACCTGTTTCATTACCTTATCGTCAAGTATAACCCAATAGAGCACAGTACATCCTTCAACTACCTCTCCCTTAAGCTCTTCTGGTATCTTAATATCAAATGTCTCATAACTTTCTGTGTCCATCACATTAGCTGTATCTCCTGCAATCGAAAGTACTTGAGCATTCATCTTATCAATGATTGGAACCTCAATATGGTCATGGCCTGGAACGACTATCACTCTTTTCTTGTCATCTATCAGCCCAACACCTGTAAGCCTTACTTTCGCATGGCCGTGTTTTCCTGGTCTTGATGTCTGGGTATCAACTACTCTGCATGCCACTCCGTCTATAACAATATAATTTCCTTTTTGTAATGTTCCGATGGATACTGGTTTTGTCCCTGCCATATTAATTCACTTTCATAAATGGAATAATATAACCTTTAAAAAGGTTTCTATATTTATTTGATTGTAAGCCTTGCTAATTTAATATCATCTGCTTTCACAGTCTTCCTGCCAGCATGATTCGCAAGCCTTATAGCCTGTTTTCCTACTGTTTCCCCTACTTCTTCAAGCACATCTCTTAATGCAGATTTGGACTCGTCAGATACCCTAGCTGCGCCGCAGTTCTTTAGCAATTTTTCCATTGCTGCCAAAGGTAATACCCTTTTTACCATGATCATCCCTCCTTTTTGCTCCTTGTTTTAATTTTTTAATCAGAATTTATCTTTTAGGTTAATATCAGGTTATATTTAAAGCTTATTATTTTAAGTATGTAGAAAGTCAGATGTCATGGAGCACTAGCATCTTCAAAACTTGGGATGAGTTATTAGAAGGCTCTGCGTCCCCGTAAGGGACAACCCCCCGCGACGAGCAGGATAAGGAAAAGGATTAAGTTTTGACTGATGATGCTGGTGCTCCTTGAATAGCAGACTTTCTACATACTATATTAAAAGAAATGTATTATGGAATCTCAGAAGAATCTGAATACTCTTCTTATCCCTCTCCTTTTCTTAGGGAATTTTACAACCTTCTGCTTGTTCTCATATTTCCACTGCCTGATATAAGAAGCCAACTGCTTTTCTATGTGGCTGCTGTCCTTGAACTCCTTCTCCCTTTTCCTAAACAGTGAAGAATGATGTATGCTTCTTCCATTCTTTACCCTGAACTTATGGAGCTTATGCAGCATCTCATGGAACATTATATAATCAAGCATATTCGTGTCAGCCTCCTCAAACACCCTGCTTACAGATATTGTATCAGAATGATAGTCATAAGACCCTAGTTTTACTGTGGAATAAGCTCCCCACTTAAGGTTCGGCTTCTCGACTATTCCAAGGAAATACTGCTCATTGACTCTCTGGAAAGAATTGTCCAATATTGGAGTAGATTCTGTCTTTGGAATGGCAGTATGGACATTCCTTATGAATATATTATAAAGGTCTATATTCATCGTGATTTTTTTTAGCCTGAATATTTTAGCCATAAGGCTCTGAAGCAGCCCTATCCTTATATCCTCATCAACCTGCTTCCATTCTCTGCTGAGCCCGAACTCCATCCTTCTTGACGTGTATTTGACATTAGCATTATATCTGCTGAATCTTCCAGAATATTTTATCTTTGCATCATAGTTGAACTCCTTTTCAGGGTACAAGCCATAGAATGCTTTCTCTATAATGTTCATAGGATATTGAATTAGGATTGGATTAATAAAGTTTATTGATTTTTTGAAAGATGTTTATTCATGAATAGGATATCTCAATATAGCAGCAGTTTTCCCTAAATCCCTTAACTGCACACCTTCCCTTGTTTCTGTAGAAATTAACTTCACTGTTGTCCCTACTTTCTGCGCCTCTTCATCAAACTCATCTATCTTCTTGTCTTCAAGCGATTCAGACAGCAGCAGTATGTCCACAGCTCCCATCCTAATCTGCTTCATCACTTCTTCCTCACCATAACCAGCAAGCTCAGGCTTTTTTGCGAGAGTCTCAAAAAACTTCTGCATGATCTTCTTCTCTTCAGCAACCTCTTCTGATGCAAGCACATCCTCACTCTTGTCAAGAAGCTCCTGAATCCCAAAAGGCCCTGTATAGCTCAGATCCTTGATTGCTATTATCTTATTTTTTACTTCTGTGGGGATATATCCTGACTCGATAAATTCATATTTTGTAGGTCCCGGACCTCCGACAATTACCCCCTTCAACCCTTTATTGCCAAGGAAAGCGTCTTTCATCATCTCAGCAATCTTCTTGTAGAAATCCTTTGCAGCATCTTCCCTTATTCTCATGTAACGGGCAGCTGACTGACCGCCGGCTTTTGTCTTTCCAGGAACATTCGAGCTTGCTTCTGCAACTGGAATTATAGTCTTTCCTTTGAGCAGCGCTATATTGCCTTCCCTCCTATCCATTACAACAAGGCCGTATACCTCTTTTGTCTCAAGCATATCATACAACGGCTCAAGCACAAATTCCTTGTCACACCTGTATATCCTGATATTAAGCAGAACTGGGGGCTCTATGCTCCATACCTTCACATCGCTCTGGCCCTCGCGCTCAGCAACATTCCCGCTAAATACTGCAAGCCCGTTTTCAGGAGTCTTTGTGAAAAGCCTCAGGTGCTGTATCATTTTCTCAAGAGCATCAATCACATTCTTTTTTGTGGATGATGATTTTATGTTTGTGGCTGTTCCCTGCTCTTGTGAGAGGTGCGAGATTATCTTATTCATATCATAGCCATGTGGAACGTATACAGTAACTAATTCAGTATGCCTTCCCTTATATGTTCCAAGCTCCTTAAGAAGCACCTTAAGAGTATGCTTCTGCTTTGAGTTGATTGCCATACAATAGGCAAAGATATTGAGGTTTATAAAATCTTTGGTGAAAAAGGGTGATAAAAAACAAAAATTTTCCTTACTTATGACATACAACTTATGACATACATTCTACCAATAGCTTTTACCAATAGATTTAAAAAGGACAACCTAATCACTCATATAAGCCACAGAGGGGCTATAGGGTAGCTTGGATCATCCTTTCTGGTTTGGGACCAGACGACCCCGGTTCAAATCCGGGTAGCCCCATACTCTCTGATGGTTAATGATGATTAAGAGTTCATCATTCATAATACGGATGTGAGACAAAATGGCAGTAGAAAAAAAGGCAGGATCCACTAAAAGATATGGCGCAAGGTATGGTAAAAGGCTTAAAATTAAAGCTGGATTGATAGAGAACCAGTATAAGAAAAGACAGAAATGCCCTTATTGCAGAAAAGAAGGAGTAAAGAGGGTTGCTGCTGGTATTTGGAACTGCAGGAAATGCGGAGCTAAATTTACTGGAAAAGCCTATTCAATAGGATTAAAGAAGTGAGTCACAAAAAATGGTAACATACAAGTGTTTTTCATGCAACAAAAAAATATCTGAAGATCAGATAGGCAAAAGAGTAAGATGTATTTACTGTGGCTGCAAGATATTATTCAAGCCAAGAACAGCAGTAACAAAAATAAAAGCAAGATGAAATATCTTGCTGAGATAACAGTAAGCGGCGATATTGAAAAGCTTTACAACTGCCTATTGCCAGAGATGCATGAAACAGAAAGAAGTTCGCTTTTGATGGAAAAAGCAGATAGCGGACTTAAGATAAAAGTACATGCAAAAGATGCTGTTGCGCTCCGCGCAATGCTCAATTCAACAGCGCAGATGCTTTCGATTTTTGAAACAACAGGAAAAATAAACGATTAAAATGGACATGGACAAAGAAACACAACAAAAAATATCCAAGCTTCAGATGCTGGAACAGAATATGCAGACTTTCCTTATGCAAAAACAGCAGATACAATCCCAGATAATGGAAATAGAATCTGCCTTGAAAGAGCTTGAGAAGTCTGACAAGTCTTACAAGATAATAGGCAACATAATGGTTTCTTCAGACAAGAAGAATCTTGAAGCAGAACTTAAGCAGAAAAAAGAGATGCTTGAGATAAAGCTCAAGTCAATAGAGAAACAGGAAGGGAATATACGGGAGAAATCCCAGGCTCTCCAGACAGAGGTATTATCCTCTATGAAAAGCGAAGAGAAGAACAAAGAATAAGTGAGGTAGATGAATATGGGAAACGACTATCTGGATGAGATAAAGAATTGCCTGAATGAGCTTAAGGATGATTCTTCAACACCAAGGAATGTGAGGAAAAAGGCAGCAGATATTCTTGCAGTGCTTGAAAACAAAGGAGATATTTCAATCAATGTCAGCAAAGCGCTGAATATCCTGGAAGAATTGGCAGATGATATAAACATTGAAGCATATACAAGAACACAGATATGGAACATTTCAAGTATGCTTGAGAAAATAGTAGCTTAAATAAGGATTACACGAGAAAAAACAGAAAGCCTTGTCCTTTAGGACGAGGATGAATTCTATTGTATTTTTGCTTTCTGCTTTTTTTGTGTCCTAGAAATCCGTCTCGAAAATCCAGCGCAAGCCCAGCCCTTTCGGGCTGGGGAAGTAGGATTTTAGGATTTCCATGATTTCTTTGTTTTGACTTTTGTAAGTTTTGATTTCAGCAGGATAGAATTGGGTATGAACAGCATATCTCCTTTTTTTGTCTCAAGCTTTATGGTATTGAGCTGGAGATCAATGATTTTTCCTTCAATGTTATCTATTTTAATTACATCTCCTTTTGATACAAAGGCTTTTTGTGTTATGTATATGCCTGCTATAATATTAGGAATGAAATCCTTGATACTAAGAAATATTGAGATAATTATGATTATTATCACTCCGCCAGCAAGAAGATTGAATGCAACAGCGCTTATGTTCAGCTTCTCAAGCGCAGCTATTATAAATATAAAATATATGAAATAGGTTATGCTCTTTGAAATCAACTCAGCGAGAGATACCTTTATCCCTGTTGTCTTCTTTAAGAGCCTGTTCAGTTCTATTTCCTTGAAAATCTTAAGGATAATCTTCCCTGCCATCCTCCCGAATATAAATCCAATAAGAAGTATTATTATTGCTGCAACTAATTCAGTAAACACATTCCTGAAAGCTGTGTAAAGATAAGCTATAAGGTCTATTGAAAATGCTACCATAATCACCAAAAAGAGCCAGGGGTTTATATATTTTATGTACTAATGTAAGTAAAAAGTCTGCTATTCAAGGAGCACCAGCATCATCAGTCAAAACTTAATCCTTTTCCTTATCCTGCTCGTCGCGGGGGGTTGCCCCATCCGGGGACGCAGAGCCTTTTAATAACCTATCCCAAGTTTTGAAGATGCTAGTGCTCTGTTACACGAAAAAAAGCAGAAAGCCTTGCCCTTTAAGGCGAGGATGAATGCTATTGCATTTTTGCTTTCTGCTTTTTTTGTGTCCTAGAAATCCTTCTCGAAAATCCGGCGCAAGCCCAGTCCTTTAGGGCTGGGTAATTAGGATTTCCATTATATCTGACTTTTTACTTATGCACTAATCATACAATTCATACAATTGTATTCATCAGCTTTTTTATGTCTCTGACATTATCCTGCTGTCCTATGAGTTTCCTCAATCTACATGAATCATCAATATATTTTGTAAACTGTTGAGCTTTTACCCGTATGTCATTAAAGCTTATCATATCAAAACTCTTAACAAGCTCAAGATATCTCCTGAAATCAGATCCTCTGTCTGGATGCTTCTGTTCAGTAAACGTGCCTTTGTCAAGATACTCATTAATCTGCATAAATATAAAAGGATTTCCTATTGCAGCTCTTCCAACCATCACATAATCGCATCCTGTCTCTTTAAGCATCCTTTCTGCATCATAAGGGTCTCTTATATCTCCATTGCCTATAACAGGTATGCTGACATTCTCTTTTACCTGCCTTATTATGCTCCAGTCAGCTTTTCCTGAAAATCCCTGCGCAGCGGTCCTTGGATGCACTGTTACTGCTGCTGCGCCATTGTCTTCTGCAATCCTTGCAATCTCTGCTGCATTTATCCTGTCAAATCCTGACCTTATCTTCACTGTCAATGGAATGTCAATAGAATCTGCAACCTTTAATATTATCTTTGCAGCCTTGTCCGGGTCTTTCATGAGATAAACGCCTGCTCCCTGCTTAATCACTTTTGCTACAGAACATCCCATATTAATATCTACAAAATCAAAATCATGCTGCATCATCTGCGCTGCTTCTGCAAGATTTACTGCGTTGCTGCCAAAGAGCTGCAGGCCTATTGGCTTCTCTCTCAGGTCTGTTCTTGCGAACTTAAAGCTTTTAGCGCTTTTCATAACAAGAGCATCAGCGCTTGCCATCTCTGTAAAGACAGCAGCAGCTCCGTATCTCCTGCACAGTATCCTAAATGGAAGGTTTGTGATTCCAGCCATAGGAGCAAGAATCGCTTTACTATCTAATCTTGGGAATTGCATAAAGTTAAAGAATTAAACTGCATTTATTTGCCTTTTGTTTTTATTCTTGTTTTTTCCGCTAGCTTAATTACTATATCCCAAAGGTAAGTAAAAAGTCTGCTATTCAATGAGCACCAGCATCATCAGTCAAAACTTAATCCTTTTCCTTATTCTGCTCGTCGCGGGGGGAAGCCCCATCCGGGGACGCAGAGCCTTCTAATAACTTATCCTAAGTTTTGAAGATGCTTGTGTTCAGTTACTTCTGACTTTTTACTTATTCCCAAAGGGCGGCGTAGAAATGCTCAAAAATATATAAGCCGTTAATCTATATGCATTATAGGCAATGATTCTAAACCTTGTTTGATTGCTTTGATACTTAGCTTTTATGGCATTAATATGTTCACCGCATATTTTTTTCACAACAAA
>DAOVBM010000016.1 GCA_030670545.1 Candidatus Woesearchaeota archaeon | reverse complement strand
TTTGTTGTGAAAAAAATATGCGGTGAACATATTAATGCCATAAAAGCTAAGTATCAAAGCAATCAAACAAGGTTTAGAATCATTGCCTATAATGCATATAGATTAACGGCTTATATATTTTTGAGCATTTCTACGCCGCCGCATTTGCGTTAATTTTAAATAATACATAACCAATCTTATCCAAATGGAAACAATTGACTGCATAAAAACAAGAAGATCAAGAAGGCTGTTTACTGACAAGGAAGTTCCTGATGAAATAATCACTACATTGATTGACTGCGCTGTGAACGCACCTTCATCAATTGATTGTCAGCCATGGCATTTTGTAATAGTAAAGAACAGGGAATCTAAACTTAAACTTGCAAGACTGAAAGAAGAAGGAAACCAACAGCATATCTTGACTGCGCCTATTTCAATTGTAGTCTGCGTGGATATAAATAAGTCGCCAGGCAGGTGGATTGAAGACGGTGTTACAGCAACAGAAAATATTCTGCTGGGAGCGCACGATATTGGACTGGGAGCAGTCTATGTTACAGGATTTAAGTCTTCAAAGCCAGAAGTCGCAGAAGATATCAGAAGCATACTAAATCTGCCTGAGAACATAATGCCAATAACAATACTGCCTATTGGATATCCTGATGATTCTGAGAAGCTGGAAAAAAAAGAACTAATTGATGTCAATAATATTATCCATCATGAGAAATGGTAAGAAAATAATAAACCTATTTCTTATCCTCAACATCTGTTATTATCCCAAAATTATTGTATTGTCACAAACTTAGGTCTTTTTGTCAATAATACAGGCAGAGGCAGTGGTTTGAATGGGAAGGGATAAAGGCCTGCGTTGATTATACAAAAGGATACGGCTATATCCTTAAGCTTGAGATATTGTGCAGGGAAGAAGATAAGGAAGGAACACTAAATATCCTAAAACAGAAACTGGCTGAACTGAATATCCCATTGACACCAAAAGAAGAGTTTGAGAAAAGATTCAGGCATTACGAAGAGAATTGGGAAGAGTTGGTTAAGGAATAAGTTAATAATGCTTAATAGAAATCTATTCAACAAATTGAGGCTTATACTTAGCTTTTTTTAGTGTTCCATCTTCAACAAGTTTTCTAGTCAAGGGTAAATCTTCAATTCCAACCTTACCTACATAGAGTGTATTAAAATCACCATTAGTTGTTGCAAATTCCTTCACTCTTATATTTCCATCTAGATAAACATGGTCTTTGATGTATCCACCAGCTCTATGCGCCCTTATTGCTAAGTTCCATGCTTGATCATTATTCAAATCATAGCTCTTTAATCTATCAAAAGTTTGTCTAAAATTCAAATCTTGGCAAATAGAATCTACAGCAATAACTCTAGCTGCATAATCTCTCATCATTTCTTCGCTTGTATTACCTGTTAATTCTTCAAAATATGAGCTCAGGCCCTCTTCTGTTGGCAAATATCCTGGCAATCCTAATGCAAATATCTTAAGAGGTTGCTCATAACCATTTACAGCTCTCAAAGCGTGAACTCCAACTTCATGTACTTTTAATCTTTCAGGATCAATTTCAGCAAATTCTCTATCTTTACAAACAGTTATTCTTTTTTCAGCAGGATAAACTGTTGTTAGTCTCTTCTCTGAGAATTCAACATTCCAATCTGTAACACCATTATCATATAAAGCTTGTTGTAAGCCAGCTCTAATCTTCTCTGAGTGTACAGTTTTTGCAGCTTCAACATTAGGAATTTGTCTTAATAATTCATCTGCGTATGCTACAAGTTGTTCATTTGGAAAACCATGAATTGTAATCGTAGCTTCTCTAACAATATCTTCATTTCCCCTATTAGTAATTATTCTATTTTCAAGCAAAGTATTCCTTTTTTTCCTTTCAAAAATTGCGCCTAATTCATCATCTGGAGTTTCAATTGATTCTAATCTTTGCGCAACCTCTTGAGGATCATATTCTAAATCTCTATACAAAAAATGAGGATTTTGTATCCTCCCAGATAAGAATTCTTCCTTTTGATCTTTTGCATTAGCAGGTTCAATATAATAAAGAGGTTTTACATTCTTAGCACTATCCATAAGTGCTTCATCCAATGAATTTAGAGCTTGAATATTTGTCATTTTAATACCTTTATATCTACCTATATAAACAACTTATATTTAAATCTTTTGGTTGGTTACTACTCTTTAGTTATTATAAAAAAGGAGAATAAGAAGACACATATATAAGTGAAATTTAAAAATTATTTCCTATCTTCAACATCCTTTATCAAAATTATTGTATTGTCACAAACTTAGGTCTTTTTGTCAATAATACAGGTAGAGGCAGTGGTTTGAAAGGGAAACCTTTTGTTTTATCTTCTATCTTTTTTACTAATTCTTCCTTGCCCATGTCTTTTTGCTCTTTGATTCCCCTAATTCTAACTTTAAAATTATCTGTTTCTATCTCCTGATCTCCTACAACTAAAATATACGGCACCCAATCCTTCTCAGCCTGCCTGACCCTTTTTCCGATAGATTCTTCACTATCATCAATGTCTGCTCTTATGTCATGCTTAAGCATCTCTTTGCAAAGTTCTTTGCATTTTTCCAGATGATTCTCTACAGAAACAGGAATAAACCTTACTTGCGAAGGCGCAAGCCATAATGGAAACTCAGGTGTTTCGCCTCTTGCCATCTTCTCTGCTTGTATCTCGAGTATTGCATATATCACCCTTTCAATAGCGCCGCTTGGTGAGCAATGCAGGATAAGAGGGCGCTTTTTCTTGCCGTCTTTATCATTATAGTTTATATCATATGTGTCAGCATTTTCAACGTCAATCTGATCAGTTGATAATGCAGCAGCCTTATTGACAGAATCAACAAAATTAAATTCGTACTTCAGTACAAAATAAAATTCGCGTTTATCCCACATCTCCAGCAGGATTGGTTTATCAAATTTCTTAAGCAGATGCATTACTAAATCCTTATTTTTCTCGTAAAATTCTTTTGTTATCCTTAACCCCAGTTCATAATCTTTCTTCTCAATACCTGCTCCTCTGAGCACATCAACGCAAAGGTCAAACCTGATTTTGTATTCTTCTTTTGCCTGCTCCATATCTGAACATAATGCATGGACATCTGGCATTGTAAAAGCCCTTAGTCTCCTCAAACCCGCCAATTCACCGCTTTGTTCCCTCCTAAAACTATATCTGGTAAGTTCATATAGCTTCAAAGGAAGATTCTTATAAGAAATAGTTGCATCATGAGCCATCAGGAACTGACCAAAGCATGCAGCAAATCTTAAAAAAAATGTTCTCTTGTCGCTTGCAATCTGATATTGCCTTGCAGGGAATTTATTAAGATATTTTTCAAGGCTTGGATGCTTGATATCGTACATTATAGGAGTCTCCACTTCTACTCCTCCATACGTTATTATCTTGTTGCTGACATATTCTTCTAGCAACTTTTTTATAAGTCTGCCTTTTGGATAATATCTCATATTCCCAGGGTCAGAAGCAGGCTCATAATCCACAAGCTCAAGCTTTCTCATCAGATGTATATGGGCTGGTTTTTTAACAACAGTCCTGTCTTTCTCTTTTTCATAATGGGCAAATGTTTTCAGCTTATCGTGTCCGGAAAAATCAAATTTGCTGATGTCTATAAGTTTGCCATCGACATCCATGATGTACCAGTGGCTCTTTAGTTTTTCTTCTGCTTTTAATGCTTCAGATATTGCTTCTTTTTCCGCTTTTACTTCTGGCAATGCATCAATCTGGCTGGAAAGTTCAGATAATGGATGCCCTTTGCATGAGATATTAAATGATTTGTACCATCCAAATGGAGCGCGCTTAACATTGTATTTCTCTTTCTTCAACAATCCTTCCATATTTTTAATTACCTCTAATGCTTTGTTAGGCTGCGCTAAATCTGAGCTAAGGTGCGCAAATGGGTATAACATTATATTTTTAGTATTGACCTGTTCTGAATTCTTTTTTATATCTTCAACTGCTTTCTCAGCAGATTTTGTTGTATCAGATTCGTCAATCTTTTCAATACTCATAAAAACACTTAGACATTCCTCCATCCTGCCTTTTTTGTTCTCTTCTGTGACTTTCTCTGGATTTTTTATAGCTTTTTTTCTTGTTTCATACTCAAAAAAATCGCTGTGAATGGATAATAATTTCATTTTTTATCAACCTCAGTTGTTATTTAACCTTGTTTTGGTATATCTTTTTAAATTTTACCATCATGATAATTATAAGTTTTAAGTATAATTCATATGGAAAAAATGATAATATTTAAATATATCTTATATCACAGCATATGTAATGGCAAAACCTATTATTAATTACTGGATAGATGTGTTGATGCTTTTATCTTTTATTATAACTTCTGCAACAGGATTGATTATGTTATTTTTCCTTCCTTCAGGAGTGAGAGCTGGAGGCTACCAGATTTTTTGGGGAATAATAAAGCACAACTGGGTAAGCATCCACATCTGGTCTGGAATTATCTTCATGATACTTGTAGCTGTTCATTTTATACTGCACTGGTATTGGATGGCTAAGATGACAAAACGCATATTAAGGCTCAAGGAGAAAGCAAATAAATCTAAAGAGATTTAATTATGGCAAGAAAAAGACTTATTGCAGGAAACTGGAAGATGCATAAGACAGATTCAGAAGCAGGAGAATCTGCTGTGAACCTTAAAGCGCTTCTTGCAAACATAAAAGATATCGACATACTAATATGCCCTGCTTTTACTTCTCTCTATAGTCTTGCATCAATATTCAGGAAGACAAGCATTATGCTTGGAGCGCAGAACATGCATTTTGAAAAGGAAGGGGCATTTACTGGTGAGATATCAGCGCCTATGCTGAGGGATATAGGAGTTGCTTATGTAATACTCGGCCATTCTGAAAGAAGGCATATATTCAATGAAGATGACAATATGATCAACAGGAAGGTAACTGCTGCTCTTGCTGCAGGTATTGCGCCGATACTTTGCATAGGAGAGACTAGCGAGCAGAGGAACAGGAATGAAACACTTGATGTATTGGAAAGCCAACTCACCAGATGTCTCAAGGATGTATCAAAAGCAAATGCTAAAAAGCTGATAATTGCATATGAACCTGTATGGGCGATAGGTACAGGAAAGAATGCAACACCTGAACAGGCAGAAGATATCCACAGGTTTATCAGGACTATAATAGAAAACCTCTATGACAGGAATACTGCTGAAATAATAAGGATATTGTATGGAGGCAGTGTAAAGCAATTCAATGCAAAAGCTCTCCTTGACAA
This sequence comes from Candidatus Woesearchaeota archaeon, assembly GCA_030670545.1. Classification (GTDB taxonomy): domain Archaea; phylum Nanobdellota; class Nanobdellia; order Woesearchaeales; family JAGLGH01; genus JAGLGH01. The sequence continues at coordinate 17,733 of DAOVBM010000016.1, read as the reverse complement.
GCCAGATATAGACGGTGCGCTTGTAGGAGGAGCATCACTTGAGCCAGCAGTGTTCGCAGAGATTGTGGGAATGGCCAGAATTAAATAACAAATTTTAGATAATTTTCATGAGATCACAAATAGAAAAAGCATATGACAAATACGCAGCGCAATATGCTGAATATCTTGAAGAAAGACTGCCTCAGTACCTCCTGACTAAATTCATCTCCCTGCTTCCAGCAAAAGCTAAAGTCCTTGATGCAGGATGCGCTGCAGGAAGGGATTCTATATATCTTACAGAAGAAAGGATTGATGTTACAGGTATAGATATCTCTAGGGAGATAATAAAAATAGCTGAGAAGAAAACAAAAGATAAAAAGCTGAAAATAGGATTCAGGAAAGAAGATTTTGCAAAACTGTCTGACAATGACAAGACTTTTGATGCCATATGGTGCATGGACACACTGAATCATGTCAGCATTTCAGGAATCACTGATGTCCTCAAGGAATTCAAGAGAATACTGAAAGATAAAGGGATACTTTTTATCAGCGCAGTTGCCGGCGAAGAGGAAGGTAACATAAAACTGGAATACATGGATGAAGAAGTATATTTCTCTGAACACAGCCAGGTCAAGCTTGAAGAGAAACTGAAAGAAGCAGGCTTTGATATAATCGAAAGCTCGTCTGAGCAGCTTGATATAGAGATTCATATCAATATATTTGCAAGGAAGAGATAAAGAAGTAATTCTATATTCCCTAAGATAATCTCTTAAAAATAAACCAACCACATGAAATAATAGCTATACAAATAAAGATTACAAAGAGAAAGCCAACCCAATATTCGTTAGTTAAGAGGGAATATCTCCCTATATTCAGAGATTGAGTAATTCCAATAGCAATTCCAACAAAAATACCAGTAATAACTGCCTTCATATAACCTCTGAAATCAGCTGACTCCTTTTTACCACCTTTATAATTATACATTTCTATCTTTTTTTCTTCTTTTAATTGATACAATCTCCTGAATAAAAACATACTAAATAGGACAAGTATAATTAAAAGTAAGAATTGGGGGATAAAACCTATCCAGTATTCCATGCTGCAGAGAGAAAATCTTCCTAAATCATAATCCCTAGCAACATTTACCATGATTCCTGCAAAAATACCTATTATCATATATTTTGAATAATCTATTAACCAATTCGAATCTCTATTACACTTTTGTTTTCTTTCTCTTGATTTATTTTTCTTGCTCATTTTACTGTAACCCTTATCTTAGATACTCTATAGTTCTTGTCATAAGAATCTACTAAGCATGATTCATAGTCATAACAATCTTCATAGCACACGCAGATGTTGATTACATACTCACCAGACATGGCTTTCCTATCTGCTTTTATCATTATATTTGATATCTCCTGCTTATTCGCTTCTACCCTTACTTGAGCTTCTCCTCCTAGAATTTTTAGTTCAGGTACGTTATAATCATTTACGCAATCTTCTGCTCCATCAAAGATATCCAGAGAATAAAAACTGCATGTAAATTCATCCCTTACAAACAATCCCTTCTCAACAAAAACCTTAAATACTTTCTCAACTGTCAGCACATTCTTTATCCCAACACCCACTATATACTGGTCATCCCTCTCAAGATCTATTGACCTTGGCACAACAGAAACCTTATCTCCACCATGAAGCTGCTTGATTATCATCTGCTCCACATTCCTGCTCACTCTCCCAAGCTCTTCCTCGCCGTGCTGGTATATCTTCCAGAATAGAGTCATGCCTGAGCCGAACACTACAAGTGATATTATAAGTATAACAAAGAAATTCATTGATAGTTCTATAGCTGCTTTTCTGCTGGACATCTCACATTACCATGGATTTTTATTCAATCAATGTTTTATTATCTCAAACTCTCTTACTAGTATTACAATGAATAATCCAAGCACTACAATCCCTGTGATTATCCATGCTGTTCCTGTCCTCACTGCATCCATCATAATATTATAAAGCCCGTAGACAATCATAATAAATCCCAGCCACAGAAACTTGTCAAAGACCATCTTCATGATGTCAAATTCCTGCTGCTGTGTTAATCGCCTTTTTGATTTTGCCATCTTTCACCTCTTTTTGATAATTCAATAAAGAAATTAAAATAAAATAGACTTTAATTGCAAATCCTTATGCGACAATTTGAAGGAATATCTGCTTTGTTTCATAGACTGGAGCGTCCATATCCCTTGTATTGATCTCATCAGGGCTTATCTGCATAGGATCGTCCACATCATCTCCATTATACATCACTACAGTACAGATATACAATTGTCCGCTTGTCAGCCCCTTCTCATTTATTATAATCTTATATCCTTTCAAATTGCTTGCCTCTATTGTCTGGGATGCTGAAGTTATCCTTGGCAGTATTTCTTCTCCATCGTCATATTCTGTCATGACATCTAATCCATTTTCATCCTGACATTGATATATGCCAAATTTTGCATTCTGCGCAGAAAATGGGTTGCGGTTATAATATCCAACATTCATAGTCTTCTTCCCATTTGCCTTAACATTTATCGTATCAGGCAGTGTTATTGGATTCTCTGCATCAGGCTGTGTCTCAAGGCTTGTTGCCTCGAATATTGATGTTGTCTTCTCCTGGCCGAACTTGAATATTGTTCTTGTAAATGTCAAAATAAGCCCAAGAACAACAAACGCTATGACCATAATTACTATAGAATTTACAGAAAGCTCGAGAGCTCCTTTTTTCTTCATGTTTCTGCGCATGATAATACACCTCTTTTTAATATATTCAATTAAATCGGAAAAATATTATTCAATACCTCTATACTAAAGTCGACGTTTATAAATCTTTCGATACAACCATCCGAAACATTTAAAAAGCGACATTCATTCCTTATTGGAATTATTTAGAAGTGATTAATATGGCAAAACTCAGAAAATTTTGTGCTTACAGAAGACTTGAAAGACCTTATACAAGAACATCCAAATACAGGAAGAAATCATTTATAAGAGTAAGGCCCCATTCAAAGATAGTTAAGTATAATATGGGAGATCCAAGGAAGAAATTTGATATTACTCTTGATCTCATTTCCAAAGCAGATATTCAGATTAGGCATAATGCCATAGAGAGCGCAAGGCTTACATGCAACAGGCATCTTGAGAGGAATCTTGGAAAGGCAGGATTCTATTTTGAGATTAGAATTTTCCCGCATCACATATTAAGGGAGAACCCTCTTGCAAGCGGAGCAGGCGCAGACAGGATGAGTACAGGTATGAAGATGAGCTTTGGCAAGCCGATAGGAGTTGCTGCGCAGGTTAGGATTGGAAGTCCCCTGTTCAGTGTTAGCGTACCTAAAAACCAGTTGAATGTCGCAAAGGATGCTTTGAAAAAAGCTTCTAAAAAGGTACCGTGCGGCTGCACTGTGCAGGAAAGAGTAGTTGAACAGGAAAAGCCTAAGCCAAAAGCTGTATCCGCAGAGGTCAAGATTGAGGAAAAGCCTAAAGCTCCTGCTGAAGAAGTAAAACAAGAAGAAAAACCTACTGAAGATTCTGCTGTTGAACAAAAGCCAGTAGAGAAACCAGCACCAGTAGAAGAACCAAAAGCAGAAGAGAAAACTGCTGCTTGATTCTTATTGTCTCTTTACATTTCAAATTTTTCCTTACAATTTCTTTTTCTTTTGTGAATACTAATGATGCCGTCGCAAATGCAATGGCATTTGCAGGCAAAGAATTGTATTAGAATTGATTTGGAACGCAGGATATTTTGAAGAATGATAGAATTAAGGAGAATATTTTGAAGCAAATGCCTCAACATAATTACCCATCTCTATTATCCCCTTATTCTCTCAACCAGCCTGCATACATTGCAGATATCTTTAGAACTTACCTCACTGCATCTTTTGCAGGTCTCAAGTCTTTTGCCTTTATACTGTTTTTTAAGCACAGGAAGAATCTCAAGAAATGAGCTGATTATATTGTTCTTTATTCCTGGATGCTTTTTCTCAAAATCATCAAGCATATTTGCCACATCTTTCCTGAAAGCATAGACCCTGTATTTGCACACAACCTTCTTATCAACAAAACCCTTTAGCCGCGCATAGATGCTTACCTCTCTTTCAGAGCAGAAGTACAATGGCTTTATCCTCTGGACAAATCTCCTGTCATTGATTATGCCCACAACTGGACCCAGCTTTGCAGTAGCAAGGACATTCTTCTTTAACTGGTTCATAATCACAGACTGCACTTCATCATCAAGATTATGGCCTGTCGCTATCTTATCAAACTTAAGCTCTCTTGCTTTTGAATTCAGCAGCCTCCTTCTCAGGATGCCGCAGACTGTGCAGGGATTCACTTTTTTGTCTTTTAACTTAAGCTTCTTTATGATCTCATCAAGAGCAAATCCATATTCCTCCCTGAATGAGTATATGTTTAACCCAATCTCTTCTTTTTTACAGAATCTTTTTGCACTCTTTATTGTTTTTTCTCCAGTAACTTTAATTCCTTCATCTATAAGGATTGCTGTAATTGTCATCTTTGGATTGCGCTTAGCAAGCCGATTCAGGAGATATAATGCTGTAATGGAATCCTTGCCTCCGCTCAATGCAACCCCTATCCTGCCTGATTTTCCTAGAAGATTGAATTTTCTTATAGTGCTGAATACCTTTTTCTCAAAATAAGCTGTGAAATGGCTGCTGCATAGCTTTCTTCCATTCTCAAGCATATATACAGGATTCTTGTCACACTGTCTACACATAATCATCACTTTCTCATTACTTTTAACACTCTTATCTTATCTTTGTCCCTGAGCAAATCAGTCATACGCATTATGCTCTTGTCCCTGACTATCACTGCATGGGATAAATCAATATCAAGCTTCCTCATCAGATGCTGGACTGTATGCGGCCTGCTCATGCTGACCTTTTCTTTCCTGTCATCTTCTTCAAAATATGCATTTATTATTATCAAATCCCCCATATTTAGACAGAATTGGGCTGTTATTATTTATTATTTTTGGTTTAAATAGAAAATTGATAACGAAAATTTGACAATTTATTGATAGCAAATCCTATCCCCACCATAAATGGTGAGGTATTACGGATTTGCATTATAGATTATTAAATTTTTGGAATCTAAAATTTCGCACTGAATTGAAGGGTATTAAACCCCAGTAAAATTTCTTGCGAAATTTTCGATAAAAAAAGAAAATAAATTATCTCCTCTTCCTGATCACAAAAAGCGCAAGCAATACAGCAATCATGCTTAATGCCAAGGTAAATATATTGAATTCAGGTATAAGAGGGATGCCTATATACTTTGAATCATTCGCCTGAAGCGTCACATAGCTTGCATTCAAGCATGTCACATTGTATTCATGCAGCCCTTCTGTCACGAATCCTAACTCTTTTGTGAAATTGTACATTGAGCCATTGAAATCCATTGCATATAGGGTGTTCCAGTCATCATCAAAGCTTATGTTGCATTCTCCAGATATTGGAGTACCATCAGTGGAATTGATATACCATGCATAAAACTCAATCGATTCCCAAGGGTTCTTTATACCAGCCTCTGCTTCAGTCGTCAGGTTTGCATTTGATCCTACAGCGAATCCTGTGAAGTGCGCGACATCAAATCGGAGTGTCGAGCCTAAGCATGTCACATTTGTGCAGAACCCATCAATGACACAGTTGCTTCCATTTGCGATTATATCATCCTTTGTTGAATAAAACCCTTCTGCATAAGTTATTGCCATGACTGGACATCCCACCCCCTCAAGCGTTATTGTTGCAGAGCTGTTGAAGCTTGGATGAAGGTTGGCTGTGTTAATAGAAACAAAGCCAGGTTCTATCTTTACATTGCTGTCAAAATCCTGATACAGCACATTCACAGCATGATTCACTGGGAACATTATCTTTCCAATAGCAGATTTTGCAAGCTTCAGGTTATATACACTAGTGAAATTAGTTAATGCTGACAGGTTTGTTGTCTCAGGGTCTGATGAAAAATTCGAGAAAGCAGGTTCTACTGACTCGCAATATCCTCTTCCATACAACCCCTTGTTATATAATTCCTGAATCTCTGAAGAGCCCAATGTACGATTGAATACAGCCACTTCATCCATAAGACCATGGTAAGATGTGTCTATGAGCCGAAGGTTTCGGCCGATAGTGAAAGGATGACTAGAATCCAGATTGATATCTGCCAATGTCCCTGCAGTAAACCAAGCAATCTGGTTCTGCTTTATTCCATTTATATATATCAGAACATCATCGCTCCGATCAACTACCATTGCAACATGATACCAGCTACCTACAGTCATTGTGTCATTTGATGCAGTACCACGTTTATTGTTATAATCCCTATATAGATATGTGCGGATTTTCGTGTCAAAATAAACTTCAAGAGAATACAACCCTCCAGTAATAGGACTAGTGTCCTTTGCAAAAATAAATCTCCTTGTCACAAAATCATCAACATTTATCCAGGTAGTTATGCTAAAATTCCTTGTCCCAAAATCAAGGCTTCCATCAGCAGGGTCGCCTATATTGACATAATTGGTGTTCCCGGTAAACTTAAACGCCTCCCTTACTTTGCCTGCCTGGCCAGTGGCTGTACCATAATTTATTCCATCATTATTGCCAACACTATCAATTACATTAACACCGTCTAGATCAGTATTATCAAATGTCCAGTAACTAATAATACCTGAAGGACATTCTGCATACACACCTAATGATAATAAGCCAAGAACAATAAGCAGCATAAATATTGATTTTTTCATTTCTCTCACCTTTTATATTTGCATTAATTTATGTTTATAGTATATATGATCCAGTCTTGATTAGTTTCATATTTAAATCTTTCGAATGATAATGGACTATATCTAAAATATAGAAGTTCAAATCATTTATCCAAGAAATATCCAGTTATCAAGCTAATATTTTTTCTTATAGTCATCAATAGCATTGCGCAAGGCTTCAGCAGCAAGGTTTGAACAGTGCATCTTTATAGGCGGCAGGCCTTCAAGAGCATCAGCTACATCCTTGTTCGACACCTTTGATGCCTCTTCAATTGTCATTCCCTTCACAAGCTCTGTCATCATCGAACTTGTAGCAATCGCTGCTGCGCACCCGAATGTCTTGACCTTTATGTCTGCTATCCTGCTGTCTTTTACTTTTATATAGCAGTACATGACATCCCCGCATACAGAATTCCCCACTTTTCCGATGCCATCAGCATCCTTGATCTCCCCTATGTTCCTGGGATTCCTGAAATGTTCCATCAGTTTTTTTGAATACATTTTAAGCCATCTTCTCCTTTTTTATCATATCTGAGATATACTCTTCTGTATATACATTGATGCCATTATCCTTAAGCAATGCAGTTGTGATTCCGTCACCAGGTCTTAGTTTTCCTGTGAAACTCCCATCATATATCATCCCGCATCCGCATGATGGGCTTCTTGCCTTGAATATAACCTGATTTACTTCATATAATTTTGCAATTTCCAATGTCTTGTACGCTCCATCAATAAAATATTTTGTGACATCCTTGTTATCCTTATTTATAATTTTTGCCTTATCTAACAATACATCAAGACCAGAGCTTCCCTGTATTTCACATAGGGGTCTTGGTGTACTAAGCCCGCCTTCTGTCTCAGGGCATATAGGAATAAGAATATATTCATCGCCTGATAGACATATTTCCCTGTGATAGTTATGTTTTCCATCGTAGCGGCAATTTAGTCCCATAAGGCAAGCGCTTACCAGAACAACTTCTCCTTTTGATATTAATCCTTTAGGCATTATTTTGTCCATTTTATATCTCCTCCTTTGGAGTTAGAGGGCTCATCTTCCTGAGTTCCTCAATAACTTCTTTCACGCATTTGATAGTATAATCAATCTCTTCCTGTGTCGTGAATCTTGACAATGTAAATCTGATGCATCCATGCGCTGTATCAGCAGTCAGCCCTATTGCAGTAAGCACATGGCTTGGCTTCAATGACTGTGAAGAGCATGCGCTTCCTGTTGAGACGCATATGCCTTTTGCATCAAGATGAAGAAGAATTCCCTCGCCTTCAACATATCTGAATGCGATATTGACATTATTGCACAGCCTTTTATCTCCTACTGGGCCATTGAGTTTAATATCAGCTATATTACCTTCTATCTCTTTTATCATCCTATCCCTAAGAATCTTCATATTCTCTATATGCTCAGGCAATGCCAGTTCTGCAGCTTTTCCGAATCCCACAATCCCTGGGACATTCTCTGTACCTGCCCTTATGTCCCTCTCCTGGTACCCGCCGGTTATAAGGTTTGTGATGTCAACACCTTTTCTGATGTATAATGCGCCTACACCTTTTGGCCCATGTATCTTATGGGAAGCCAGAGACATCAGGTCTATGTTCATCTTTCTGACCTCAATATCAGTTTTTGTAAAGCTCTGCACAGCATCAGTATGGAACAAGACTCCTTTTTCCCTGCACAATCTTCCGATAGCTTCAATATCCTGTATTGTCCCTATCTCATTGTTAGCATGTATTATTGACACAAGGAATGTCTTTTCTGTAATTGCTGACTCAAGCTTTTTGATGTCAATAAATCCCTCATTGTCAACATCAAGGTATGTGACATTGAAGCCATCCATTTCAAGAGCCTTGCAGGTATTCAGGATAGCAGGATGCTCTATCTTTGAAGTGATTATGTGATTCTTATTCTTACGCTTTCTTGCAGCATAGGCTGTGCCTCTTAGAGCAAGATTATCTGTCTCAGAGCCTCCTGAAGTGAAGATTATCTCTTTAGGATCTGCGTTTATGCGCTTTGCAATAATCTTTCTTGCTTTTTCTATAGCTTCCCTTGGCTTTTTGCTGAATGAGTATATACTTGAGGGATTGCCGTAATATTCTGTAAAATAAGGCAGCATCTCTTCAACAGCCTTTGGGTCTGTTTTTGTTGCAGCTCCATTATCCAGATAGACAGTCTTTTTCATCTCTTCAGTCTGGGAATCTTCAGGAATCATCCTACACACCTTCCTGACTTACAGTGGTTCCTGACATGCTTTTCAACAATATCAAGCATTGGCAGAACTGTCTTCTTATTAAGAGAATATATCCTGTTCTTTCCTTTTCTTTCCACATCAATAATATTGCAATGGCTAAGTTTTCTAAGGTTATGAGAAACCTTGCTTTGCTCTTCATTAACCTTAATGGATATCTCTGTCGCGCTTAAAGATCCTGCCATTAACGCAGCTATGATAGCCATTTTTGTCTTATTGGCAAAATTCATGAAAAAAGCATGATATGAATTTGATTTCATATGAACCTAGAATCATATGTTTTATTTAAAGGTATTGTTTCAGCATCTAAAGAACAGCCGCTTATTATCCCTGAATTTCACAAGGCAGTATCTTCCTTTCAGCTTGTTTCCAGCTATATGAAAAACTATTTTTTTGCTATCTTTCTCCTCAAGCTCATAGCTGCCCTTGTCCCATATCCTTACAGTTCCTGCTCCATAGCTGCCTTCAGGTATTGTCCCTTCAAAATCTGCATAATCAATGCTGTGGTCAGCTGTGGGAATCGCAAGCCTTTTCACTCCTTTCTCTTTAGGAGGCTCTTTTGCCAAAGCCCAGCTCCTGAGCACACCATCCATCTCAAGCCTTAAGTCCCAGTGCAGCTTTCTTGCATGATGCTCATGGATTACGTATACCTTTCCGGCCATATTCTATCTCAAATCCTCTAGAGTGATTACCTTTCCTACACCAACGTTTATGAAATACCGATTATATTCCTTTTCAAACAATTGTCTTGCAGCATCTCCTGAACAATGGCAAGGACCTACATAGCGTACGCCTAATTTCTTGAAACTTAAAACGATTTCTTCTATTCGTTTCCTGCTTTCACCAGCTAAATGAAAACCCCCCATCACAAAAAGAATATCATCCTTAACCAAATCTTTTGAAGTACTTGCTATTTTTACAACGCCAGGATGTGCGCATCCAGTTATTACTATCAAGCCTTTGCCTGTATGAATAATTAGGGATTGCTCTTTTATCCATGTTCCAAGCTCACCAGTAGAATAAACATTTTCACATATCTTCAGAGACTCTTGAACCTCAACCACTTTCGCCCCATAACGCATTACATCTTGTTTAAAACCCTGTGCAAAGGATTTGGGCAGATAAACAATAACGTCGGGATTAGTTTCAAGAATACTCACGAGTCCTCCAACATGATCTCCGTGAATATGAGAAAGAACAATAATATCAATATCTTTAGGATGAATTCCTAGCTTTTTCATGTTTTCTAATAAGATTGAACCATCACCACCAGTATCAAAAAGGATAGTCTTTTCAGTACCTTTTATAAGACAAGAAAAACCCCACCCTGTCGCTAATCCCTCTTTATATAGGTAATTATCGTACACAATAGTAATACTTGGATTGTTAACTGTCGATGAAATGTTTTCGAGCACCATTTGTTCATCACCTTCTTTAAGCCTTGTAGAGATCCAGGGTATGATCCCAATGACTACTACTATCAAAATAACAAAAATTTGACAATTTATTGATAGCAAATCCTATCCCCGCCATAAATGGTGGGGTATTACGGATTTGCATTATAGATTATCAAATTTTTGGAATCCAAAATTTCGCACTGAAGTGAGGGGTATTAAACCCCAATAAAATTTCTTGCGAAATTTTCGATAATGAAAGCAGCCATTTTTCTCATTTATTATATTCTTTCTTTTGACATATTTAAAATGTCGCATTAAGATATAAAATATTATTCTTTCTTGCAATTATAGTTTAATCTCCATTTTAATTCTTCAACTAATCATCATTATACAATTTAAGTATTAAAGCCAACATATAAAAACAATTTTTTCTGCAGCATAAGATATGGTTAAATCAATAATAAATTATGTCTCAGATATTGAATTTGACAATCTCCTGGATAATAACCCCAACATGCAGTGCTTTGAGTCAAAGCGATGGAGAAAGCTTAAGATTAATGACAACCATGAGATAAGGTCAAGAAAGACAGAAAACAATATTGAGCTATAATACCATGAAAAAAGGAGAAGCTATGTGTAAGATAAATCTGCTCATACTTGACGTGCTAAAGCCGCATAAACCTGATATTATGGAACTTTGCAAAGATGTAACTGAATGCACAAAAAACATATCAGTAAATGCAAGAGTCGTCGAGATTGATGAGAAGACTGAATCTATACAGCTTATTGTAAAAGGAGAAAACATAGACTTAGAAAAGATAAAAGAGACAATTGAAAAACTCGGAGCAAGTATTCATAGTATTGATGAAATATCAATGGGCTATGAGCTTATAAGCTCAAAAGAGTTTGCAAGAATAAACTGATACAATGCGATTCTCAAAGATAATATATTACCTTAGGATTACAAGAAATCTTGAGATCATAAGGAGATATTTTATAACAAATGGTTTTGATGGGACAATTACAATAATGGGTGTTGTTCTTGGGAATTTATACGCAGGCATAATAGAGCCTTTTATAATTCTTGCTGCAGGGCTGGGAGGAGGTATTGCGATGTTCATTTCCGGCATATCAAGCGTATATCTTAGCGAGAGAGCAGAGAAGATAAAGGAATTCAGGCAGCTTGAGCTTGCAATGGGAAAAAAGCTGGCAAGGTCTGATATAGGCGAAGCAATCAGGATTGTGCCGTTCATGACAGCTCTTGCAAGCGGCTTTTCCCCACTTATAGCATCATTGCTAATACTGCTGCCTTTTATGGCTGTGGCTGGCGCAGACACATTTACAATAAATACATATTATCAGTCAGTGCTGATCAGCCTGCTGCTCTTGTCCTCGTTTGGTCTTATGATGGGAAAAGTCGCAAGGCAGAATATCTGGAAATATGCATTGAAAGCGCTTGCAGTAGGATTTGTGACTATTGTTGTAATCTTAGTTATTGGGCAATATCTTCTGAATATCTAATAAGTTTGATTATGCTGAGAATTAAAAGAAAATTTTATAAAGAATCACATTGTATCCAATAAACTATGGAAGTCACAAAAGAGATTATATCTCATGTAGCTAATCTTGCTAGGCTGGAACTTACAGAAGATGAGATAGATAAATTCACTCCGCAGATGAAAGAAATAATAGAAGCTTTCTCGCAGCTTGCTGGAGAAAATACATCCGGAATAAATCCAAGCTTCCATCCTATTGATATCAGGAATTTTTCAAGGGAAGATAAAGTTAAAGACAGCCTTACGCAGCAGCAGGCTCTTGACAATGCTGAGCATAAAAAAGATGGTTATTTCAAAGGGCCGAAAGCAGTATGATGAACCTAAGATGAAAATTATTAATTTATTTGATGCCAAAAAAAAGAACAATAAAGTATCTACAGTTTTGCTAGAGAAGAGAATGCAGGAGTATTTTAGATCAAATGTTATGGAAGACTATGAAAAAGCCATAGACATTGCAGAACAGATAATCAAGTTTGACAAGACAAACCGAGAGGCTTATATTATAGCTGCAAAGGCCTGCTCTAATGTTGATTATAATATTACTGCTATAAATTTTCTTGACGATCTTCTGGGTGTTTACCCTAAAGATACAGACGCGTTGTTCCTTAAGATGGAGATTCATGATACAATGTACCATGAGCATGAAGACTATGACCATTTTTTAAAAGCTATAGATACTTCATTAAGAGTTCTTGAAATAACTGGAAATAAGCCTCAAGTAGTTATGGATATACGTCAGAGATGCAGATGCTGCACAGTAGTGGAAGATAAGATCATAAGCAAGGCTCTTGAGATGGAGCCTGATAATGAGTACTTGCTGTATAGAAAAGCTCTCAATCTTACCAATCTATTTGAGGAAGAAAAGGGTGATCCTGATTCATTATCTGAACTTATATTAGTTGTAAAAAGGATGAAGGAACTTTATCCCAAAAGTACGCTGACAAAAAATATCATAAACGATTCTTATGATGCAATGCCTGCAGAAAGCAGGAGATGTTACCGGCGCGCTCTTGAAATGCCTGAACTGCATGAGAATAACGTGATTTATTTTAAACAAAGGGTGATTAAAAATGCTGAAGATTGATTTGCATATCCATACAGTGCATAGTGGCCATGCTTATGGCAGTATTTATGAGATAATGGAAGAAGCTGCCAGGAAGAAGATGGATATGATTGCTATAACTGATCATGGGCCAAATATGACTGGTTCAGCGCCAGCATCACATTTTAATATGGGTTCGCGAGCTCAAAAGGAATACAAAGGTGTAAAGTTATTATGGGGGTGCGAAGCAAATATCATAAATGAAAACGGTGACATAGACCTAACAGAAAATACAATTAAAAAGCTGGATGTTATTCTTGCGCAAATGCATTTATCTACATCTTATAAAGATATGGGCAGAGAGAAGAATACAAACGCAATAATAAATTGTTTTAAAAACTATCCAATACATATATTCAGTCATCCAGATGTTATGGCTTTTGATTATGATTTTGAGAAAGTATGTGAATCTGCATGCGAGAATAACGTCTTGCTAGAATTGAATCTTTCCTCATTCGGTAAAATAAAGGAAGGTAAAAGTAATCTTGAACGTATTAAAAAGATTATTGAGATCTCCAGAAAACATGAAAAGAAGATTATAATTGATTCAGATACGCACTTCCTGCATGAGATAGGGAATGATGATAGATTAAAGGAATATTGGGATGAATTAGATCTGAGTGATGATATCATTATCAATAATTACCCAGACGAATTAATGGAATTTCTGGAAAATAAAAAATGAAAGCAGCAGAATTTATTCAAAAAGTGAACTCAGGAGAGATTGATGTAGTCGAGCATACTCATAAGGTTATTGAGGAATGCAAAAAGCTCAACAAAGAGTACAATTATTTTAATGTCATAAGCGAAGAGCTTGCGCTTGAGCAGGCAAAAGCTGTCAGAAAGAATCCTGATGGAAGGCTTGCAGGCCTGCCTGTATCTATAAAAGACTGCATCTGCGTAAAGGGAGTTGAGTCAAGAGCAGGAAGTGCTATACTCAATGGCTACAAGCCTCTCTTCAATGCGACAGCTGTAAAGAAAGTGATAAGAGAAGGCGGCATAATAATAGGAAAGACAAGCCAGGACGAGTTTGGTTTTGGCGGATTTTCTGTCAACATGGGCAAAGGATTCAAAAAACCTCTTAATCCATTTGACAAGAAGAGATGCTGTGGAGGCTCAAGCGGAGGAAGCGGAGGCATAACACAGAAAGCATCATTCCCTAACATCAGTCTTGGAGAATCAACTGGCGGGTCTATAGTGAATCCAGCATCATTCTGCGGGATCTATGGCTTATGCCCTACTTACGGAAGAGTGTCAAGATATGGGCTCATAGATTATGGAAACTCCCTGGACAAGATAGGTCCTATGGCTAAACATATAGAAGACACAGCGCTTATGCAAAATATCATATCAGGATTTGATAAAAAGGAATCTACATCACTCAATATTCCTGTTGATAATTATGGCTCAGGCATTGGAAAAGATATAAAAGGCATGAAAATAGGAATCATAGATTTTGGCATGGGAGATAATGTTGATGATAATGTCAAAAAGAAAACTCAGGAAGCTATCGATAAGCTAAGTTCGCAAGGAGCTGAACTAAAAGAGATATCACTGCCTTATTCAAATAAGTACGGAATCCCTGTATATTTCCTTCTTGCTGCATCAGAGGCATCTACAAACCTTGCAAGATACTGCGGCATGAGGTATGGAGCATACGGCAAGCTAGAAGGAAGCTTTAATGAATATTTCACAAGAGTGAGGTCAGCATCTTTAGGAGACGAGGCAAAAAGAAGAATATTGCTTGGCACATTTGCGAGGATGGCAGGTTACAGGGATGCATATTACATCAAGGCAGCGCAGATCAGGACAAAGATGATTGAAGAATACAAAAAGGCTTTCAGGAAGTTTGATGCATTGATAAGCCCTACTGTAAATATACTTCCTCCAAGATTTGATGAGATTGATAAGCTATCATTACTCCAGATTTATACTATTGACACGCTTACAGTGGTGCCGAACCTTGTCGGCGCGCCTCACATTAATGTTCCGATGGGGCTTGTTGACAAGATACCTTCAGGAGTGATGCTCACAGCAGATCATCTGAATGAAGGCAAGCTTATCCAGATTGCAAGCGCTTTGCGATGAGATGTTAAAATGGCAGAAGAGATAAAAAAACTGAAATTCACGACTGATGTCGTGATAGGGCTTGAGGTCCATGTGGAACTTGCTACAGACAGCAAGCTTTTCTGCGGATGCTCAACCAATGCAAAAGGGGAAGATGAGCCTAACACAAGGACATGTCCAGTCTGTCTGGGCCATCCAGGATCAAAGCCTGTGCTTAACAAAAAGGCTGTTGATTATGCATTAAGGCTTTGCCTTGCGCTTGGCAGCACAATGGCGCCAGAGCTTGTATTTTCAAGAAAATCATACTTCTATCCTGATATGTCAAAAAACTATCAGATTACACAGTATGAGATACCTCTTGGCGAACATGGCAGTCTTAAACTCAGCGATGGAACTAAAATTGGCATCACAAGAGTTCACATGGAAGAAGATCCTGCTGCTTTAGTGCATCCTGCAGGAATGACTGGCTCAAAGTTCGTGCTTGTTGATTATAACAGGAGTGGAGACCCTTTATGCGAGGTTGTTACAGAGCCTGAACTTGCAAGCCCTGAGCAGGCACGCGATTTTATGAAAAAACTTATCAATATCTTAAGGTATCTGGGCATATTTGACATAAACAGATGCATAATAAAAGCAGATGCCAATGTATCTGTTAAAGAGAGCAGCTATCAAAGGGTTGAGATAAAAAACATTACTGGATTTAAGGATATTGAAAGAGCATTGAAGTATGAGATAAAAAGGCAGAAAGAGGATATAAAGGACGGTCAGGTAATAAAAGAAGAAACAAGAGCATGGGACAGCCAATATGGCGTGACAAGAAGCATGCGGACAAAAGAGACAGAAGCAGATTACGGATATATAATAGATCCTGACCTTGTGCCTATCGAGATAACAAAAGAATGGGTCAATAAGATCAAAGAGAAGATGCCAGAGCTGCCAGATGAAAAAGTAAAGAAATTCATGCATGATTTCAAACTCAATAGAGAAGATGCAGAAGTTATTTCTGCAGATAAAGACATGGCTGAAATGCTTGAAGGTGTCGCAAAGAAGATTAATCCTGTGCTTGCTGCTAAGTGGATAAGACGCGAGCTTGTAAGGTGCCTGAACTATAAAAAGAAAGAGCTTCATGAGACTGGAATAAAAGCAAAGCACATTATTTCTTTATTAAAGCTTCTCGAACAGAAAAAGATAACAGACACAACAGGCCAGAAGCTTATGGAAAAGCTTGTCAGTAAGCCATTTGATGCAGAAGACTATGTAAAAAAAGAAGGGCTTGAGGCTATTGGTGATAGTGGCGAGTTAGAGAAGTTCTGCAATGAGGCGATTGCAGAGAATGATAAGGCTGTAGCTGAATATAAGGATGGCAATGAGAAGTCATTTAACTTCATTGTCGGAGCAGTCATGAGGAAGTCTAAGGGAAAGGCTGATCCTAAGGCTGTTAGAGAGTTGCTGTTGGGGAAGATTTAATTTTTAATACAATCTCCTATCATTTCAATTTATCCAACAATCCCAATGCATCTTTATCAAACTTTGAGAAAGCAAACCATTTCTTGCCTAAATCTTTTAATGATGCGCCAATATGATATACTTCTTTATCATCAATAATCATAAATCTGTCATGAGACTTCTTAAATTCTTTGATAGCAATTACTGGATATTGAGAATTATGCTTGTCTAAATCTAATCTTAATTGTTTTGTAATGATTTTCGTATAGATTATAACACCCACATTATTTCTTCTTTTAGAAAACAATGTTAAAACAGAATCATCAACAAAATTGTCAATTAACACAATTGATTGCTCAAATTGGGTCTTATACACTACAGCTCTGCTGTGATTTTTGACCCAATTCTGAGGCTTAAAAAATACCATATAGCTTGTTGCGATAAGGATTTTTTAATCTTTTGCACTTCTTATTAAATCAGAAACAAAATTATAAGCATCAAATATCTGTCCGTCAAAAAGATTCCCTGTTTTGGTTTAATATCTTTGGATTCTATTAGGTCAAAAACTTTTTCTACTTTAGCATCAGTTTTGAGTTGTTTTTGTTCTATTAAATCTAATCTCTGAAATAAAATAGCATTTTGAGTTATGAATCTTCTCATTTGAACAAAAGCATTAATAATCCTAACACTTACATTCACAGCAACATCGCTTTTTAATACTGCTGAAATCATTGTAACACCTTGTTCTGTAAAAACATAAGGTAAATATTTTCTATGTTTCCCTCTCCCCTCATTTAAGGTGCCATTTTGGAACCTTAAAGATTCATCATAAGTCAATTGAAATCTAAAAATTTCAGGAAATCTGCTAATATTTCTTTTTACGGCTCTATTCAGTTGTTTTGTTTCAACCTCATATAAATCTGCTAAGTCATTATCAAACATAACCTGAATACCTCTGATAGTATAAATCTTATCGAAAATTTCGTAAGAAATTTTATTGGGGTTTAATACCCCTCACTTCAGTGCGAAATTTTGGATTCCAAAAATTTGATAATCTATAATGCAAATCCGTAATACCCCACCATTTATGGTGGGGATAGGATTTGCTATC
>DAOVBM010000005.1 GCA_030670545.1 Candidatus Woesearchaeota archaeon | reverse complement strand
TTTGTTGTGAAAAAAATATGCGGTGAACATATTAATGCCATAAAAGCTAAGTATCAAAGCAATCAAACAAGGTTTAGAATCATTGCCTATAATGCATATAGATTAACGGCTTATATATTTTTGAGCATTTCTACGCCGCCGGTAAATGAGACTTCAAATTCAGGTTAAAAATTAGTAACCTTTTTATATTTGTTAGATGTAATCTTCATAAGAAAGCAAAAATGATTAATTCAACCAATACTAAAGAAGACGTGAAAGAGTGGATTAAAAAGCAACGTGCAAATGGCTTTTCTATCGATAACATAAAGGAAGCGCTTGCAAAAAGGGGCTATAAAGAAGAGAAGGTAGCTAAAATCTTCTCTGATTTGACATCTCAAGCAGGAAAAAAAGAACAGCTGAAAAAAGAAGTAGAAGAGCGGCCAGAAGAAATAGCAGAAATCAAAGAAACTCAAGCTGAAGAGGAAACTCAATTAAAAGAAGCTGTCCAGATTGAAAAGAAGAGAAAAGACAAAAGACGCATTTCTTTTGGATACAAATTTATCGAAAATAAGAAAATAGCAGCAATATTATTTCTTGGAGTTCTGTTCATTATCTTAATATTTTTCATCAGTTTAGGAAGCAATGAAAATGAGCAAAAGGCTTTAGATCAAATCTTGAAAGATATGTCTACAGAAGATATTAAAAAAGCGCAGGAAGAAATATCAAAGAATTCAAAAATACTGCTTGAAGAATGTAAACTTTATTTCGATGTAAATGAGTGCTTGATGTATGCTGCAGGAGATATATCTTACTTAGAAAAAGCGCAGGAAGAGGAAGCCCTGCAATTCTTTGATATTTCATTCTCCCGTCAAGAATACTCTCAAAAGCGTATAGCTAACTATTATATGTTTAATGCAGTCATGGAAAATAATGCTGCATTTTGCAATAAAATTGATGATCCACAATCATATGCATTAAATGTATTATGCAGGGCAATTGTTCTCAATGACCCTTTGATTTGCAAAGAAGCAACAGAGAGTAATATTAAAGAGATTATGACAGAATTAAACTATGATGGGTTCAATTCATTATGCACTGCTTATGCTGACAAAAAATTGTCATTATGCAGATTAATTGTATTAGATGCGGATAAAGAGATAATCACAGATTGTGAACAGGAGATTCAGCTTATAAGCGCATTAGCAGATAAAAACATTGAAAAATGCAATGTAATAGAAGATTATGGGCTGAGATTCAAGTGCCTAAGTTTAATCTCTGGTAATACAGAGCATTGCTCAAATTATGCATCAGAGATGTGCAGTGATATAATGAACAATTTTATTGCAAACCAGTATATTACTATAATAAAGTCTGAAGCCCTTAAAATATGCAATCTTATTGGCAATAGCGAGATTAAGGAAAATTGCATTGCCAATGTAGGTAAACATAGGAATCTAATTCTGATTGCAAATGCCTTTGCTGCTGATAGTTTTATTGAATGCGAAGATATAAAGAATGATGATGCAAGAATATCATGCCTTAGTATATTGCAGAGTGATGTTGATATGTGTCTGAAAAGCGGAGACTATAAATTTGACTGCATTGTAAATCTGATTGAATTTCTAGATCAGCCTGAATTATGCAATGAATTAAGTGATAAAGAAATTATAAGATGTCAGGAGTATGTTAAAGAACTCGTTGTTGTTCAGACATAGGTCTTAAGACATCTTTAGTTTTAAACAAGGACAAAAATGGGAAAGATATAAATAAATAGCCATACTAGTTTTATTTAATGATATTAACAATCGATATAGAAAACCTTGATTTAACTGAGCAGGGTGTAAGAAGACTACTGAGGCTTCTGGACAAATATAATGCAAAGGCAACTTTCTTCGTGGTGACAGATCAGATTAAAAAGCATGGCAGGTTCATAAAACAGATTGCAGAGAAACATGAGATTGCATCCCATACTCATAATCATAAAAATCTAAAACTACTTGAAAGCAAAATTATATTGTATGAATTAAAAAAATCAAAGGAAGAGATTGAAAATCTTGGAATAAATTGTATTGGATTCCGGGCGCCATATAACCTGCCAAACAAAGATATTCTCACTTCTCTTAATAAATATGGATATGAATACGACTCATCCTTATGCAGGGTATATTTTCCATCAAGATTTAATTATAGAGGCATTCCAAACTCACCATATATAGCTAAGGGAGATGATTTGACCAAGAAGGGAAATTTTATGATGGAATTCCCAATCTCAAGCTTTTCACCCTTCAAATTTCCCTGCACAATGTCTTTTATCAAAATCTTCCATAA
The DNA here is from genome assembly GCA_030670545.1 of Candidatus Woesearchaeota archaeon. Classification (GTDB taxonomy): domain Archaea; phylum Nanobdellota; class Nanobdellia; order Woesearchaeales; family JAGLGH01; genus JAGLGH01. Next base: position 51,635 of record DAOVBM010000005.1, on the reverse strand, counting down.
GTGGATTCCAAAAAGGCTCCTTTCATCAGATAAAAAAGAGAGGATATTAAGTCTGCATGATCATGATCTCCAGGCAGGAAGCTATCAGGAAGGCCAGAACAGGTTTTTAGAATATCTGCAAAGATTCAATTCTGGAGAAAAAGTGTTCAGTATATTAGAGGGCATAATGAAAAGGGAACGCAGGATTATCTCCTGCAAGGAGTACCTCGATCAACTGAAAGCTCAGGTAAGGAATAATTAAGGAAAGCTATTCCAATAAATGTAGTTAACCATAGGGAAATAAACCTCATCATTATTACAATAACTGTTGCAATAGAGATATCCATAAATTGTGACAATAACGCGATGCCCCCATACTCTACTGCACCAACGCCCCCTGGTAGCATTGACAGGCCACCTATTATCAATGATGCTGAATATATTGAGAATACAAGGAAGAAAGAAGAGCCCATCTCAAACCCCCTGAGAATATAAAATAGCGCACCACCCATACAGGAATAATAAATAAATGTAAGGAGCAAAGAAATGGAAAGAGATTTGAGATTAAGCAATCCTCTGGACGTTGCTAATGACACCCTTATATGCTTAAAAATGCTATAATTTAGTCTGCTTTCAATCACTTTGAGAATCCTGAGATAAAATGAGGGATATCTGAATGAAAAATAAAATATAAAGAGCAGCCCAATAGCGGCATAAAACATCATTTGTTTTTTTAATATGAAAAGTATTGGTAGTGAAAATAGGAGCGCTACAAAAAATGCAGTCAAATTTGAGATAAAATGGATAGGCAATGATCTGCTTAAGGATAACCCTTTTTTCTTAAGCATATAATACCTGAGAAGCTCTCCAGATTTTGCAGGCATAAACCCCAATGCAAGTCCGGAAAAGAAAATCTTTATGCTGGTTTTAAAATTAACACTTAATCCAACAACTTTTAAATAATATTCCCACCTAATGAATTCAAAAAACAAGCTTAGGATAATGAATAATATAGCAATAATAAGATATGCCCCAGAAAAATCTTTTAAAGTTTGCACAATATTTGATATCCCTAAAAACAATATTATAAATACATAGACCAATATCGAAAATAGAGCAGAAATGATAAATCTTTTTTGCATATTATGATGTAATTAAAATAAATTTAAAAATCTTCCTATAAAATGGCGAGAACTGAGAGTAGGATATTAGGCATATGGGATGGGCATGACTCGGGAGCATGTATAGTTGATAAAGGCAGAATCTGTGTTGCAGTAAACGAAGAAAGGTTTACTCGACGTAAACTTGAGATAGGATTTCCAAAAAATTCAATACTATACTGCCTGAAAGCTATGGCTTCCAGACCAGATGACATACAGGATATTGCATACAGCACTAGAGACTTTTCACTGACACTAACAAGGCTTGTGCCTAAAATAAAAGAGAATTATTATTATGTGCGAAGAAGAATAAGAAAGGCACGTTTTGAGAATATTAACAGAAGGATATTGAATCATACTGGGAAATTTCGAGCTAACATCATGTTTAGAAAAATATCCCATTATAAAATCAAAGATGCGCTAAGGAAGATGGGGTTCAAAAATTTCAGATTGTATGATATAGACCATCATAAAGCTCACGCAGCATGTGCATATTTCCCAAGCGGCATAAAAAAGGCAGTGGTATTCACAATTGACGGGATTGGAGATGGTTATAGTTCTACTGTTAGCATAGGGGAAAAAGATGAGATAACAGAATTAATAAGGACAAAGTCAAAAGATTCTCTTGGGCTCTTTTTTCAGGAAGTAACTTCCCTTCTTGGAATGAGAATTCTTGAGGATGAGGGGAAAGTGATGAGTCTTGCAGATTATTCCCCTCACATACCAATACAATTAAATCCAATGGCCAGATTCTTTAGACTGGAAGAAGGGAGAATAAAATCAACAATGCCCCTTGAAAGGAGATTCAGGACGCTTCAAGCATTGTTGTACAGTTGCAATAAGGAAACTTTCTGCAGGATGGCTCAGGATGCGCTTGAGCATCATTGCATTAATCTTGCAAAATACTGGATTAAAGAGACTGGCATCCATAATGCAGTATTCAGTGGAGGTATAGCATCCAACATAAAGCATAATATGAAAGTAGTAAGCAAATCAGACATAAGAAAATGGTTTATATTTCCACATATGGGGGATGGGGGGCTTGCTGTAGGGGCTGCATTGTTTGTATCAAATAAGATTTATGGGGGGAGGAGCAAGATGATTAAAAGCTTAAGCCTTGGACCTGAATATAGCAACGAGCTGATACTCACAGAACTCAGGAATAACAAAAAGATTAATTTTGTTTATGATGATAATGCCAGCAGATATGCTGCTGATGCCATTCTTGATGGAGATATAGTCTACTGGTTTTCAGGCAGGATGGAGTATGGTCCAAGAGCGCTAGGAAACAGAAGCATTATAGCATTACCTGATAATCTGACGACCAAAAACAGGCTAAATAATATTATTAAGAGAAGAGATTGGTTCCAGCCATTTTGTCCTGCTATACTTGAAGATGATGCAAATAAGATGCTCGAAGCGTACACTCAAGATAGCGGGTTTATGACTCTGGGGTACATGACTAAAGATTCAGCAAGAGATTATCTTAAAGGAGTTACAAGTGTTGATGGGTCATGCAGGCCGCAGATAGTAAACAACAATAATAGCCCATATAAAGGCATATTGAAGAGAGTAAGGAAAGTGACAGGTTACGGCGCAATCCTTAATACAAGCTTCAATATCCATGGTGAACCTATTGTTATGAGTCCAAAGGATGCAATAGATACCTTGATTCGTACCGGAAAAGGAAAACTTGTTATGGGAAATTACATAGTTGAATCAAGACAGAAATAATTTTATTAGCTTTATGGTATATAGTGGATTCATTATCCTTTTAAGATAAAATGATATGTACGCGTAAATCCTTATGAGTTTAAGATTGATATCAAGTTCTGGATTAAGCTCCTTATCATTTCTGTATCTGGAATATTCATAATTCTCAAAATGCTGTTTTCTGGATGAATATTCATAAAGCATGCTTCCTGGAAAAGGAGTAGCTATATAAAACGCAGCAAAATCCAAAGCAAGTTCTTTTGAAAAAGAGATTGTTTTCTTAATTGTCTCTTTGGTTTCTCCAGGCAGACCGAATATGAAATGACCAAATGTTCTGATACCTGCTTTATTTACAAGTAAGATGTTTTTTCTGATTAAAGCAGGATCAATGTACTTGCCTGCAAGTTTAAGTATCTTCGGGGAAGCTGACTCTATGCCAAAGCTGACCATCCAGCATCCAGCTTTCTTCATCAATTTAAGAATATCCTCATCAATAGTATCTATCCTGGAGTTTGCCGTAAAACTTATCTTAAGATTATTCTTTATTATCTCATTCAAAAGATTGGTTAGATACGACTTATTAACTGTAAATGTCTCTGAAAAAAACAAGAATTCATTGATACCTATGGCTTTTACACTTTTAATTTCTGATATGATATCTGTAACTTTCTTATATCTTATTTTTCTGCCATAATAAAAAGGAGCTATACAAAAACTGCAATTGTGAGGACAACCAATAGATGGTCTTATCAATACAAAATGCTTGTTCTTGAAAGGAATCCTGTATCTCTTAAGGTCAACCATATCCCATGCAGGAATAGGTGATTCACTAAAATCATAATCCTTTCCTATCAGTTTTGATGCAAAACTTTCAGGCGGGCCTTTAATAATTTCAAAGAAATCTTCATTAATCTTGCCTTTGAAATAGGAAACATGCGCTCCAAACATGTATATTTTTGGCCTCTTCAGCTTTAATCCTTTATCAAATGATATTGAATTATAAAGCAGTCTTGCTGTTTCAATATCTGCATTGATTGTAGGGGTAGATGTGTTGATAAAAACAATTTCGGAACGCCATTTTTTTGCGTTTTCTAAAAAAGTCTTTAGATTAGTCTTGGATGCTATGCAATCCCATATCTTAACATCATACTTACCTTGCAATATGGCGGCAAGGTTTGCTAATGTCAATGGAGGGTAAGTAGTTTGGAAAGGAAGTGTATACTGCTGGCATCTTCCTTCCCTTATTACAGTCCTTCCAAAAGGGGGGTTCACTAAAAGAATTTTTTGTTTTGACATTTTGTTTTCAGATAAGTTTTTATATCCTGCAAAAATACAATTTGCTATGGATTTGGCATTGTTATTATTGAAGAATGGGGTACTATATATTTTTTTGTTTTTGTATGTATTTGTCATGCCTGGTTTTCTCTGTTCAATAAAACTTTTCAAGAATCTTGATATTTGGGAAAGACTCGCAATCAGCCTTTCATTTGGAATTCTTGTTTTGCCTATTGTGAATTTTTCTATTGCATGGTTATTCAATACATCTGTCAGCATTTGGCTGGTGCTTATCTCAACTTCTTTGATTATATGTGTATTGCTGGTATTGGTATTAAAAGATCGCAATATCCTAAAAAAAATGGGCATGGAGGGTATGAGAAGTATCAAAATACATATAATGCCTTTAATTAATCTGAAAAATACAATATTATTCATAACACTAATATCTATATTTTTCTTTTCTATGATTAATTTTGAAGGCCCAGCACAGGACTATTGGAGTACATATATCACAGCGCCGGCTATGCACATTGCAAACGACAAAATAGATTTTGTTGATATTGACGGAAACCTTCTTTATGACTATAACCTTAAAGGCAAAATACCTCAAAATCTAATTGATGAAGAGAATTTTGGACTAATCTCAAAAGACCAGAGGATAGGAGGAGGTATAATATTCTCGCTGCCTTATGTTTTATTCGGGTTGGGAGGGTTTGCATTATTTTATTCGTTAATCAATGTAATTTCTTTCATTTTTATATTTTCCACATTCAGGCATATCTCACATTCTGAAAAAACAGCTTTTTTTTCAGCGTTCATAGCAGTGATAAATCCCATCACAATATATTTCAATAGATTAAACGCAAATATGATTGCATTAATGATAATATCTCTCCTGTTTTTTCTAATAATCAAGAAAAAATCATATTTTATTGCTGGAATTGCCTATGGAATCCTTGGCGGTGTGAGGAATGTTGCATTGATATTTTCCCCAGCCATTTTAGTCTATTTTTATCTTACAAATAAATCTAACAAAAAGCTTATCAAAAATATATCATATTTCGTAATAGGGGCTGTTATATTCATTCTTCCAATACTTCTCTGGAAAAGCTTTGCATTTGGAAGCATAATTGCCCATCCAACACAATATGATGGGCTTTATGGCCACAGGCCAGAATTTGATCATAATATCCTTGGATTGGATTTCAGATTTAATGGCATGCTCAATTATCCGTTTATTGATAAGATGGTCAGGACTCCACATTTTCCATTTCCAAATTATATCACAATCCCTTTATTATTGATGCGTAGTTTTGGTTTTATATTGACCTCTTTTGCAATACTTGGCATTATTTGGTCATTGGTGGACAAGAAAAAATCAGCGATTTTAATGATATTTATCATGCTCCCATTCATGGTTTTCTTGATGGTTCAGGAGAATTGGGAAGAATTGAAGAGCAGTTTCGTTATAATGGTATTGCCTAGTTTTGTATATTTTATAAATTATGGAATTGATACATTCTTAAGAGAATGTCTAAACTTATATAAGCATGCAAAAAAGAAGATAAACAGAATGATTCTGAAACCAATTGTTATCAGATGCATAAGTTTAATTATTATCTTTACTTTAATTGCAAGTTCAATCCCCTTTCTTAAGTCTCTTGAGTTTCAGAAAGATGAAAGGTGGTACGAACGATTCCCTCATTCACAAACTTGCAATATTTCAGCATTAGGCCTTTCTGAAGAGCTTAGGTCTGATTGGCAATTTTTTTATCATGATGAGACTTATTCGGAATATATCACACAGAAAGAAAAATACCTAAATGTTGGCCTTTTTCCAAAAATGTATACCAAAGTTAATCTTAATGTTTCATCAGTTAGGGGAGTTGTTTATATGGTCGGAAAAAGGAACCTAAAAACACTTGAAGTATGGAACTATATATATGGATAATTTTAGAAAAACCTAAGGTTTTTCAAAATTCTTTATTTATTAAGTTTTCTTAGGCAACGCTTGAAGTTTGTCATATAGAAATATAATATGTTTTCGTATTTCTTATTGAATAGGGATTTGATGTAAACTATACTCAGGAAGGATAGGTGCAGCAATATAAACAAAATATACTTCAACCACACCCCTCTTGTTTTTTTATTTTTCATTCTAACTCACTTAAGATGTAGCTCTTAATTATGGGAAGTTTCAATTCAATATAATTTATGATATCTTCTTCTTTGTAGTGCGGTTGTTTTCCTAGAATCACAAGCGGAGAGTAAGATAATTCTCCAGGATAGCATTTAGGTTGTATGCCAATATGCCTGTCAAAGAGCTTAAATCCCCTCCTTAATTTTTTCTGTGTTAATTCCTTTCGTTTTTTCTCTCTTGATATATTATAAGAAGGAAATATATATTCTTGATTGAATTCATTATAAAGCTTTTTGATTATATTTATTGCAAAAGGGGTTTGTTCAACCATATATTGTGTATCATAAGATGAGCCATCAGAGATAATTTTTATCTTGTTTTTTTTATTGAATATTATGCTTCTTGCATGCATAGACAGCTTGCAGGACAAGCACCATATAAACGCAGAACCAAACATGTCTGTCTCTTTTCTAAGATTATTTATGAGAATATTTTCAAAGGTATCTTTTATTGATGTCTGAAATAAGACAAATTTTTCGGGATACAATTTTTCAAGCTCTTTTACTCTTGCGTTTACTCTGTTAAATTTCGTGTGTCCATAACCATTAGAATAATTAAGGAGATATATTTTCTTATATTTTTCTGCAAGCTTAATTGCAACATAGGTTGAGTCAATGCCGCCGGAAAACATCAAGGATATTTCATTTACCATCTTTTATATTTCTTTGCAGAGTTTTTAAACATTTCCAAATTAATCACTTATATTTTCTTCAGGAATCCCAACATTCTTTCAAATACAAGTTTAAGGCTATTTGTTCTGGTTATTAGATAAAATATAGTCTGGATCATATATGAAGGGCGAAGATAAAATGACCGTTCAATATATTTCTTTAGCAAAAGGATATCTTTAGTTGACAAATTCTTCTCATTTCTAACCCTTGATTTTTTTAGGAATACATAATCCGACCAGCCATTAGCCATGATCAATCGCCTTTTCATACAATATTCATAAAAAGGTGTTCCAGGATAGGGTGTTGCATACGATATCTGCAGAAAATCTGGTTTGATTCTCATAAGCAATTTTTTGGTCATCAGAATATCTTTTCTGGTTTCGAATGGGAATCCGATTATCGCGAATGCCATTGTTTTCATCTTATTCCTTTTTGCTATTGCAAATGCTTTTCTTATTTGTGGAATTGATATATTCTTGCCAATCCTGCGCAGAATCTCTTGTGATCCAGATTCTATCCCCAATTCAATCTTATAACATCCTGCTTTTTTCAACATCTTCATTAATTCATCATCTACATTATCAACTCTTGTAAGGCAAAGCCACGTCATCTTCTTATTTAGCCCTGTTTTAACCATCATCCTGCAAAAATCCATTACCCATTGCTTATCATATGTAAATGTATCATCTAGGAATGAAAAGCTTTTCACGCCATATTTCATAAAACACTCCTTTAATTCGTCAATTACATTCTGTGGACTCCTTTTTCTTAGACGATTCCCACAAAAGCTAGGTACAGAACAATATATACATTTTGCAGGGCAACCACGCATGGCAATAATTGTAGTGAAGTTTGAATATTCAACAGAGCGATATAAATGATTTGGAAGAAGGTGTCTTGCAGGAAATGGAATATTATCAAGGTTTTCTATTAGCTGTCGTTTATCATTGACATGAATCTTGTTCTTATTTCTATATGCAAGACCTTTTATCTTTTTAAAGCAAGGTTGTTTGTTTTTTCCAGAAGGCTTATTCAGTTCAGAAATCAATTCACTAAAAGTATATTCCCCTTCACCCTCAACTACATAATCAAAACCTCTGAAATCTTCAAGAGTTTCTCTTGGCAATGTGCTTGGATGAATCCCTCCAACCACGATAGGAACTTTCCATGCAAACGATTTGATCCCATCTGCTATTCTCTTGCATATGTTTATGGTGGATGTTGTAGCTGTGAGTCCCACAATATCAGGCTTGGTATTATCCACCCATCTTATTATTTCCTTGACACCAAACTTAAGGGCATTTGCATCAAGTATATTTACTTTAATCCCTTGCTTGATAAGCATTGATGCTATGTATGCCAATCCTAATGGGGGCCCTACGCTTATTTGAGAAACCGAACTGATAGCTTCTTGATAAGGTGGGTTAATAAGAATTACTTTGCGCATCATAATTATCTTAAATACAATAAACTTTAAATAGATTTGCACCATCTCTTAAGATTGGGGGTTTTAAATCAGCTACTTTTCAAATGATAATAAAAAAACATTTAATATCTGGGATTAAAGTTTTGGTCTCAAGAGTACTGAAGCGAAGACTACCTCTAAAAGTAAACTACGTCTGTACCTATAGATGCCAAAATAAGTGCTCATATTGTAAGATTTCAGAATTCCCACACAAGAAAGAAATGGATACAGCATCAGCTTTGAGCATGATTGAATCTCTCAGCAAGCAGGGATGTGAACAGATTACATTTATTGGGGGAGAGCCCTTATTAAGGGATGATATAGGAAAGCTGTTGAAATTTGCCCAAAGTAAGGGGATCCTCACTACTATTAGCACTAACTGCGAATTGTTTGATAAGAAACTAACTGAACTTCAACATCTTGATTTATTGATTACATGCCTTAATGGTCCTGAAGAGGTGCATGATAAGATAAGGGGCAAAGGCAACTATAAGAAGACTATGGATGCGCTTGATTCAGGAAGTATAAAAGCAGGAAAGATAGCAACATTTGTCATTACTAACGAGAATAAGGCATATATCGATTTCATGATTGAGACAGCTCAAGATAAGGGATTCTTTATCAATTTTCAGCCAGTTTTTCAGAATGAACTTGCTAAAGTTGAATACGAAAGCCTTGACAAAATTATACCAAAAAAAGAAGAGATTAAAAGGATTTTTACCCAATTGATAGACAAGAAAAAGCAAGGCAAGCCTATTATTAATTCTTACGCATCTTTAAGATCTTTTTCCAAAAATGGTGCAGTAATATTCAAAAGGTGCTATCTAGGTAGTTTGTCAGTCACAATTGATCCAACAGGCAATGTTTACCAATGCTATAAATTTATAAACAATGGAAATTGTATGAATGGTAATAAGGTTGGGTGGAAAAAAGCTATTGCGAATGTCAGGATAAGCTCTTGTAAGATATGCTACTACGGCTGTCATATTGAGGACAATTTTCTTTATTCACTCAATATTTCATCCATATATAATCTTTTAAGATTGAACAAGATATTTAAGAACAATACATCTGATTATTTAAAGAAAAAATGAACGACAAAATAAATCTTAAGAATGTTTCAAAAATGCAAAATTATGTAAGGTGGTTATATGGTGAGATTAAGCCGCATATTGGCAGCAATATACTTGAAGTAGGAGCCGGGATGGGGGCAATCACCAGCCTAATTGAAAAAGATAAACTATGTAGTATAACACCCATAGACAAAGAGAAATATCAGATAAATTTCAGCGGCAACAAAATAGAAAAGATTGACATAACTGGTAATATATCTATGCTTATAGATAAGAAATTTAATACAGTAGTCTGCATAAATGTTCTTGAACATATTAGGGATGATTTATTGGCAATGAAAAATATGAACAAACTTCTTGAAGACAAGGGAAAAATCGTTATTATAGTGCCTGCAATAAAATGCATTTACGGAAAGATTGATAAGGCAAATAAGCATTGCCGCAGATACTCCAAGGATGAGATTATGAGCAAGATAAAAGAATCGGGATTTGAGATAAATTATTTTAAATACATTAACTTTATTGGTATTTTTGGGTGGATATTTCAAAATCATATACTTAACTCACAAAGGCATAGAGAAGTTGATCTCAAAAGATTCGATTTGGCATGCGGGATTCTTGCCAAGATAGAGTCTGTTATCAAACTACCGATAGGATTAAACATGTTGATTGTGGCATCAAAAAAAAATAAACAAGAGGATATCAGAGATGAAGAATACTAGAAGGATATTTGCAAACTTAAAAATAACACTAAAAAAACCTAAGATAATCGCTCGGCTTATCTGGAATTACATTAAGCTATTTTCAGGAAAAACAGTTTTAAGGACAATTGAGATAGCATTAACATACCAATGCCAATGCCGATGCATGCATTGCAGTGCTGCTGATCTGGTTGACGATGGAAAAAAGGAGCTGAAAGTTAAAGAAATCAGGGACATCATTATACAGGCTAGGAAAGAAGGCGCAGTGCACATACTCTTCACTGGAGGGGAAACACTCCTTGCAAAAGAAAAATTACTTACTTTGCTTGATTTCACAAAAGGGGATTTCATCACAAGCATTGATACAAATGGAATAGTGCTTGACGAAAAATATGCAAGACAGCTTAAAGATAAGGGACTTGACGTGGCTTGCGTAAGCCTTGATTTTACGACAGAAAAAGAACATGACGTATTTAGGAATTATGCAGGATGTTTTAAAAAAGCGATGAATGCTATAAAATTATTTCGAGAAAATAAGATTGAAGTCATAATCAGCGCATTGATAACAAAAGAGAAATTGCATAGCGGCGAATTATACAAAATACTTGAATTTGCAGAAAAATCTGATGCAAGTGTAATATTCTGTCTGCCTATTCTTACTGGTAGATTTAAGGGATGCAGTGAAAATAGGCTTGATAAGGCAGACATGAAAAAACTTGAAGAAGTTATGAAGCATCCTTTAGCAAGGCTGTGTGAGGAAAACAACTACTTATTCAAGGGATGCGCAGCAGGTTCGGAAAAGATTGCAGTTACACTGTATGGGGATGTGATGCCTTGTTCTTTTATTAAAGAGAAGTATGGAAACGTAACTGATGAAAGCTTAAGTTCAATATTAAAAATAATGAGGAGAAAATCATGTTACTCAAAAGTTAACCGTAAAATTAAATGCTTGGCTGCAGAGGTTTAAACATGAATATCTGGCAAAAGAACATTATCTCTGGCATAAATGTTATAAAATCTAAAGTTATGGGTAAGAATATTCCCTTAATGGTAAATCTTGTCACTACTAATAGATGCAACTCGAACTGCATGTATTGTAAGATTAATAGGGCAGATAGAACATATGAAATGTCTACAAATGAAATATTAGAAATGATAAGTAAGTTAAGTAAAATGGGTATGCATAGGATTCATTTTACAGGCGGTGAGCCGTTGCTGAGGCATGACCTTGGAAAAATAATCCAGCATGCTAAACAAAATAAGCAGCTTATAATTCTCACTACAAATGCTTTTGGATTAGAAGAAAAAATAGATGAGATAAAAGATGTAGATCTTCTTTTTGTATGCTTAAATGGAAGCAAGGATATCCATGAAAAACTTCGGGGGAGAGGGTCATTTGATGCAACGATTAAGGCCTTAGAACTTGCAAGAATAAATAAGATTAATGTTGCAATAAATATGATAATTACAAAATATAATATTGATCAATTGGATTATGTTATGGACATTGCAAGAACCTATGGTGTAAAAGTAAATTTCACACCAGTATATGATAATAATCTTGCAAGAGTTAAAAAAAGGGATATCAAACACTTACAGGCAAGTGATGAGGAATTAATGAATATATTTGTAAAGATAATTAAGCTCAAAAAGAATGAGAAAAATGTCTTAAATTCTATGGAATATCTTAAATTTATTAAAAATGATGGTCTTCGGGACTTTCCAATTAATAAATGCCTAATGGGAAAATTGGCGTTTATAATAGCACCTAATGGGGATGTAATGCCCTGTTATAAATATTTAGATTATCACAACCAGGGTACAACTTTCAAAAATGGATTAAAAGAGGGATGGGAGAAAGCAATTTTAGAAACAAGAGTCCCAAAATGCAACATGTGTAACTATAACTGCCATATTGAACAAAACTTATTGCTGCATTTTTCCTGGTCATCTTTGTTAAATCTCTTTGAAAATTATAATATATTTCAAAAATTTGCTAAAAAATGATTGTTGAATTATTAAAGGTAATATTACTGGTTGTTTGGGTATTTATATTACCTTCATTTTTATTAACACAGATATCAAACAAAAAAAATTTAAAGACATTTATCATCAACTTCACGTTGGTACTGATCTTTCTGCCAGTTATTTCATATTATTTCGTCCTAATAACAAATAACTTTTTTACTTTATATGGTATTGTGGCAATATCTACTGTCTTTAATTTAAGCATATCCTGTATAATAGCTTATAAAAAACAAAGAATAAGCAGGATTTGGCTTAAGAAGAGAGATTATGTTATCTTGGGCATTCTATTGGTTATCCTTATTTTCAACTTTCTAACATTTTCCTTTCCATATAAAGAAAGGTATAATTGCCCTGATAACTGGGCTTATCAAAATTTGAAAACTGATTACATATTTGGGATAGAAAATACAGCATTCAGAGAAGCATTCCCTGAGGTAGAACAATCCAAAATAGAATTAACAACTAATTTTACATGTCTTGTCAATAAAGACCTAAACATTTCATATACTGGAGTTGAAGAGCTTAACTATTATCGATTTGAACAAAGCAAAAACAATATAATCCTGAATTATAACTCGAATGAAAAGATGTTTATGAATGATGAACCCTTTTTTATAGGGATTCACACATCTTATTTTATGGGTTTATTTAATTTTGCAGGGCTGAGAATCCTATTTTCTTTCATCTTAATGTGTTCGTCAGCAGTTCTATTTTATTTAGTAAAAGGTTTTACAAGGTCGATATGGTTATCAATCTTCTGTATTTTTTTGTTAAATTTTAACATAATAGCTCAGGAATCAAATAGCATTAATACTAATTATTTGGCTTTTCTGGTTGTTAGTGTGATTATATACTTTTTAACAAAAAGTTATATCTCGCCAAAAGATATGATTTTAGCTGGTATGTTATATGGTTTTCTTGGAAGCATTAGGCCTATTAGTTTGATATTTGTGCCAGGCTTGATAATTTACTTTTATTATAGCAATATAAAGAGGATAACTCTATTTGCAGCAAGTTCAGTGATAGTAATTATTCCAGTACTGATAATCAACTACATATTATATAATAATATTTTCCAATTCCCTGGGTTTCTTTATTGTTCTTTATTTAAGCATCAATTTTTTGGTATGACTTTTTACATAAGATCCCTGTTTAATTTTCCTTTTTATGATCATATCATCAGAACTCCAGGATTTCCCTACCCTATATTTATTTATTTACCACTAATTTTGTTAAAAAATTTTGGTTTGCTTATTTTTGCGGCAATCTTTTTTGGGTTAAATGAGTTAAAGGGTAAAAAGACAAAATACTTTTTTTTAGTAACATCTTTAGTGTTTTTGGCTTTTTTATTAATAAATGAAAACTGGAGGCCACCAAAAACAACATTATTATTGTTGATCCTGCCTTTTTTGCTTATTCTATGCATGAATGGCTTGAAATATTTAGTAAAGCATCTTAAAGATAAAAAAATAGTTATAGCTTACTTAATGCTAATCGTACTAGTTGTTTTAGGTGTAAATATAACTAAAGGCTTAGACGTTACAAAAGATACAAGAATAAAACTTATTGATTCAGCTAGATTTGATGAGAATGAAGGGTATATCATTATCCAAAAAGAGAAATTGACAGGGATTAATTTATTACCTGCATTAGCGTTTAATAAAATAGATTTAAATGAATTCTCTGAAGATTTGGCAAAACAACAGGCATTCCCTCCTTTTTTGGATAAATTCACAAAATGCATAAAAAGCGGAAGTGTCTCCCCTTATTATTTTTTCAAAAATAAAAATGAATTATATCTAATTATTCCACACATAGTAGATCAGAGATATGAACCTGGAGATATAAATATAATCGACCTGTCAAATATTACAGAAAAGGGGCAATTATTTAAGGATATCTCGTCGCCAGAGCATTGCTATACCTTTGACCTAATGATAAATAAAAAACAGGGTAGCACATCTTTTTTTGTCTCTAATATATCACAAAGAGATTACACCAAGACTATTGGGGAGAAAGTCGAAATTACTAACTTAAATGAAACATTTATGCTAAAAATATTTGAAAACGGCAACTTAATGGATGAGATTTATGTATCATAAAATAAGAGGAATTGAGAAAAAAGAATTATTTATCCTTTTAGCAGTAGCCTCCATTATTTTTTTATATTTCCAATATCCTGCAATCTCTGATTATACTACCATAAATGACGATGTAAGAGTCCATTATTATCCAATATACAAAATAATAGACCCCTCGCTTTTCAAGGAAGATGTTACTACAGACTTGTTCTTGTTTGAAAATCCTCTTGCCTTTGTTTTAATCTTGCTTTTCTTTTCTTATTTTTTTGACATGATTATTCTGAGTAAGGTAATGAGCTTTATTATTTTTTTGGCAATAACCATTTTTGCTTACAAAGTTGGGAGAACGTATTTTAATAAGATTACTACCTACTTATTTTTAATCATCTTTTTAATCCAAATATGGAGTTTCCCGACAATATCAGGCGGATTGCCAAGAAGTTTTTCGTATCTTTTTATCTTGGCTTTCCTTTATTACCATAACAGCAAACAGCACTTTAAAAAAGGGATATCTTTCTTCGCTTCACTCTTGCTATATCCTCCATCTCTTTTCATAACCTGGACATCGGATTTGCTGCTTAAAGCAAAGGATATCCTTATGTTTTTTAAAAAAAGAATTCTTGGAAAACCACTTAAAATATTCTTAACAATGACAATAATATTATTTCTGGCAGGAGTTTTTCTCTATTCTGATAGTCATAACAATAGATTTGGGACTTTGGCAGACTATAAAGAGGTTTCTACAAATGAGGCATTTAGCAAGGATGGGCGCATACATCTCTTTCCTGTTAAGCATTTTGTTGAAGTTGCATTTGAATACACAAGACCTCTGCTCATACTAAATCTAATCTTCTTCATTCCTTTCTTAATTATCAATAAAAGAAGGGTTTATATCTTACCTCCTGAGATATGGGCACTATTCATATCTGGTTTAATCTTACATTACATCGCAGGTTACAGCGGATTATTGCTGCATGACTATACAAGGTATGTCAGATATACTTTTCCCCTCTTTTTGACATTCTTTTTTGCAAAAAATGTTGGATTAGTCTTATCAGGCATTAAACAGAAATACAAAATAGTTCTATTTATCATTGTATTAGTATCCGCAGTAACAATAATAATCCCTGAGACGTCAAGAGATTTAATAGATTGCAATAAAACAGATATTTATTCTTTTCTTGCCTCGACCCACAAAGATACTTTGATTGCAGGCCACCCATTAGAAACAAGTTGTGTTCCATTGTTTTCAAGGCGTAAAGTCTTCACAAGCCAGGAAGCTATTTCGCCATACTATTCTGCATACTACAATGAGATAAAAAACAGGACTTTTGAATTTTTAAGGATTTTTTATTCTGAAGATATTGATGAGATTCTCACATTTTGTGCAAATAATAAAATTGAATACCTGCTAGTTGATTATAAATACTTAAACAACCCTCATCTATATAGAACTGAGCCTTTCTTTTCTTTTGTAAAAAATATCACAAAAAATATATCCAGCTTTGCACTCCTAAACATAGATGATAAAGCGAAAATTATAAAAGGTGATGATTACTATTTAATTAGGTGTCAGGGCATAAAAAATGAAGAATAGATTTATTTACAATCTTAAATTAGTATCCAAAAAGCCTTTTGTTCTATTGAGAGTACTTAAAAACTACTATTTATTATTAAGAGGGCAAAAAAGATTAAGATCTGTAGAGATTGATCTTGGGTAATAAGTTTGACAGTTGTCTGACTATTTCGTCCTAAAAATCTATTTGACAGTTGAGTAATTTTACTCTATTTTTTGCATAAAAGCAGGTAATCCTTTGATTTTGAAGTAGAATTATCTCATTTATTGGATCAAAATTGGAATAAATTCTTCTGTTTGAGCCATTTTTCCTGTTTTCAATCGTAACTGTCAAACTTGGGATAAATGCAGTTAATCTGGACAAAGAAAGCATAACGAAACTAAAAGAAAGCAGATTGGATATCATTGAAATAAACTTGGATAGCGCAGTAAAAGAAATACATGATCAAAATAGAAAGTGTGAAGGATTATTCGAACATGTTTTAAAAATGTCACAGATGTATAAAGAAAAAGGGATTGCTGTTTTTACTATCATCATTATCACTAATAGGAATATTGTTAATAATGATTTCATAGATATCATAAAAATTTGCAAATCAAGGAAAATTTAATCTATTCTCAATAATATTTACTCCCTTATAAAATGAGGGCATCTCTTGCAGATGGGGTATGGTCCATTTTTGATATAATCCTTCCGCAATCTCTTATACTTTTCTGAATCCCATATCTCCTTTGCTGATTGGCTACCCAAATCTCCAAGAGTTTCCCGGATAATCCTACAAACAATTACCTTTCCCTTGCTGTCAACTCTTAATCTTGAATCCCTGAGATTTTTACATATGCCTTTCACATTTTCCATTCTATAAAAATCATTTATCGCATTTGGAAGGTCAGATGGATGAAAAGCGGCATTGTTTCTCTTATCCTGTTTGCCTTTGAGAATCTGCAAATTTTTTTTCATCTTTTCACAGTCCATATCCTGCGCAGCCACCATTAATGAGAATGAATCCTCATCCTTCTGAAATATAGTTGATAACCTTTTTCTGGTCACAGTTATTTCTTTCTCCCAATACTGCTCATAAGGAATGAGAGAAATATGAACATTCCTTGAAGAATAATCTTCAATCAGCTTTATCAGATCATCCAGGTTGTCTTCTAATACTACAGCTGCTATGCATGTAGTGAAGTGATTTTCTAATTTGTCAACAGCATTTATGATACGCTTAAAAAGGCCTTTTTTACCCCTCCACGAATCATGTCTTTCTTCATCATAGTAATCCAGCGAAAATACAATATCTCCTAAACCTTGGTATTCCTTAATCTTATTAATAAATTGCTCATCAAAAAGTGAGCCATTTGTTAGGATTGTGAATCTTATGCCCAGCTTCTTGAGAGTGTCCAATATTCTGAAAAAACCATTTTTTGTTGTAGGTTCCCCCCCACTTAAGGTAACTCTCTTGGGCATTACATCAACCAATAATTTCTCAATTGATTCTACACTCATTTCATCCATGCTGTTGTCATGCATACGCCGAAAATCTCTCTGATAGCACATAGGGCAATGCAAATTACATCCCATTGTTAACTCTATTGTGATTTGGTCGGGTGTGGAGAATACCCCCTTTCCAACACTTAACTGCCTATAAGCTGTTTTCGTGGATATGACATTTCGCATTGTCTCATAATATCCATTAATAAGGTTTGGATGCTGATTATATGGTAAATTGATGCAAATAATCTTTGAGTGCGCTTTTTCTGTAATCGGCAGGGAATAATCCCTATGTGGAAGATGGAAGAACTGGCTATTTTGAAATATAGGCTCTTTATGGAGGAGATTGTAACATTCATCATGGGCAGGTATTCCTGCTTCCCTTAATGACTTAATAAAATCTGTTTTAGAAATGCCTGTTTCATTCTCATCATAGATGAACCTAAAACCATAATTGCTCTTGAAGTTGCAATAGTCCGGCTTGTTGATTATGCTTATACCTGGAATATTCTTAAGCAGACTTTCAAATTGGTTTATATTTTTATTCGTATTTCTAATTCTCCTATTGATTGTGCGCAGCTGTGATTTTGCAAGGGCAATTGCAAGAGGATGAGGCCTGTATTTAAATCCAAGCCCGGTATTGGCAAATCTCTTATAATCATTCTTCGAGAGTTCATTCAGCCTTCCAAAATGGCCTAGTAGAAGCGCTTTTTCATAATATTCTTTCTTATTCGTGCAGAATATTCCACCTTCTCCTGCAGGAAGCATCTTGCTTGCCTGCATGCTGAAACAGCTTATATCCCCAAATGTCCCTACACATTTTCCTTTGTATAATGAGCCATAAGCATGGGAACAATCTTCAACAACAAGGAGATTGTGTTTCCTTGCAATTGTCATAATTTTATCCATCTCTGCTGGCATACCAAAAAGATGAACTACCAATATTGCCTTTGTTTTTGGGGTTATACGTTTCTTTATATCATCTGGATCAATTGTCAATGTAGCGGGGTCAATCTCACAAAATACAGGAACTGCTCTAAGATGCAGAAGTGGTGAGACTGAACTATGCCATGTGAGAGAAGGGACAAGAACCTCATCTCCCTCCTTTATTCCTATAGCAAAGAATGCTGAATGCAGCGTTGATGTTCCGCTATTTTGAGCCAGGCAATATTTAATTCCAAGCCATTTTGCAAAATCTGACTCAAATTCCGCTATTATGCCTGAACCATCACTTATAGAAATATCTTTATTAAGCAGTGTCTTCATGACCACATAAACATCTCTCTTGCTGATGGGTGGCCATCTTAAGCTGTATGGTTCATTGCTTTGCATTTTTAAAATATTATTTATCCAATATTGAATCATATATTCGTTCAAGTAAGGATGTTTGCTTTATAATATTAAACTTTTGTTCTACAAAGTTCCATGCATCCCTTTTCATGCTTTGCAGTTTATTTATATTCTCTATAGCAAAACTCAATTTACTGACTGCTCCTTCTAAGTTACCTTCCTTGAAAATCAGGCCTGTTTTATTCTCTTTCACAATCTCTGGAATTCCAGAATGATTGCTGGCCACAACAATTACCCCTAAGGCCATTGCTTCCATAACAGAATTTGGAATACCTTCCATATCTCCATTTTTTGCAGTTATAGAAGGTTGAAGCAATATATGGCTTTGCTTCATTATCTTAATTACATTGTTGTTTGGCAATTCCCCATGAATCTTAATCTTTTCAGAGAAAGGGCTACCTTCGGCTTCTAATAGTATTTTTTCCTTAAGGATGCCGTCACCAATTATATTTAATTGAATATTATTGTATTTTTGGCAAACTTTATTAAATATCTTTATGCCTAATAATGTTCCTTTTTTTTCTACAAATCTCCCGACCATTAGAATATTAATCTTATTGCCGTCTTTACATTGGCTAAGGTTTTTATCAGTAAATCTATTGTCAAATCTTATGCCAGAATGATGAATTATTATCTTCGTCTGATCGCAGCCTTTACTAATCAGATCCTTTTTCATTTTCTCAGACCTTACAAGAAACAAATCTGTACTACTGAATAAAAAGGAGTAATCGATATTTCTCAAGGTATACAGGTCATATCCTCTCACTGAAACAATAAGTGGAAGATTGGTAATTCTCTTGACATTCAAGAAAAATAATGCATCTGAAAGATACTGCGCATGCAATAGTTTTATATTATTGGACCTTATTATCTCTGTGCACCAATTAATTAATGCCTTGTGCAAATTCATATGCTTATTTCTTATAAAAGGAAAATCAGGCGTGCACAAAGAGATAAATTTTTCCTTGTGAAATATTTTAAATCTGGGTTCTTTATCATATTCTTTATTTATGCAGAATATATTAGGTTCATAAGCTTGCAATGAGTCAAGTTCATCAGATATGAATCTATCAGAGAATGGCAGGAAATTGGTGCATAGGACAGCAAGTTTATCCTTATTGCCAAGTAACTCACTGATTTTTTTAGCTGCAGAGTCATTGCCGGGTAGGATATCTGGAAATTTATTCTCCATTTCTCTAAGCTTATTCTTAAGCAAGATATCTTCTATTTCTTGAAAGATGCTGTTTTTTACAACTTTTGCGCATCCTTTTTTCTCCATATCTTTTGCGCGAGCAAACTGATTATCCTCCTCCCTTCTAACTGGTATCAATATAGCAGGAGTCTGGGCATATATTATCTCATTGATGATATTATATCCTGCAGAAGAGATAATAAGGTCTGCCTCTTTCATCTTACCCAACATGTCAGGCTCAAATGATTTATAATCAAATCCATTGAGATTGCAGTAATTCTGTTTGAAATATGGTCCTGTTATAATATCCAATTTAACCTGCCTGTCTTTAATGTTTCTGCCATTATTTTTAAGCTGTGCTAGAAAGTTGGATACTTTACTAAATAATTCACTATTGTCTTCAATACCTGCGCCAGCAGAAAATGTAATTAATATATTAAGGGGATTTTTTCTATTCCTCTCGTTTTTTTTCTCATAACTTTTCTTGTTCCTATCCAGTGTTATCCTTCGTGTTTTAATAATTGGGCCTACAAAAGAGACAGTATCATAATCTTTAAGATGGGCAATAGTACTTTTTGGAACATCTAATTTATTGTGAGGAATAAGAATCATATCAATTTTTTTCATAACGCCTTGTTTTATGATTGCATCAAAATGTTTGTGGTTTTTATTGCGTAGGATAAATGAAGTTTTTATATGTTTTTTCACGCAAAAATCAATTACAGATTCATGCAGTTCACAATCAAATAAAATAAGATCGGGATATTCACTTTTAATAATTTTAATCAATCTCAAGGAATTATATGAGGCATAGTCATGATAATAAACTTTGCTCTCAAGAACATCTTTTGTGTTTAGTTTCAATTGATAGTACTTGAATCCGTTATCGCTAATAATCTGTGGAAATTGTGAGTTAGTAACAAAGATAATCTCTACATCTTTTCTTAACTTGATCAATGCTTTTGAGACTTCTAACGTTCTTATAATGTGGCCTAACCCCACACCATTGATTGCATGAATTAGTATTTTCATTTTGAATTATATAACTTAGGTGTATGTTATAAGGCCTATTCTCTCAAGGCCAAACAGGTTTATTTTTGATTTATGTACTACTCGATTTAATGCTGATTTTATAGATGACTTAAGCTCCATTTTCTTTCTTGAACAATCTTTCAAGTAATTACGCATAGATTTATCGTATCCAAATTCGATTGAATCAAATCCAAATTCTTTAAAATTATTGATGAATAAAGGAATCTCATCCAGGTTCTCTGTTATAATTGTCATATGTCCTATTATCTTAACTTCAGTATTATACTTATTTATATACCTCTTGATTTTCTTGATATTCCCAAGTACAGATTCCCATTTTGATCCTCTGTTAATTGATTCATGTGTTTTCTTTGTTGCAGCATTTAACGAAAAATAGATACAGGATGAATAAAGGGCAATCTTTTTAGCCCAAACTTCGTTTATTAATAATCCATTAGTCAGGAAAGATACTTTTTTCCCTTTCGAAGTGACATAATCAAAATACTTTTTTGCTTCTTTAATGAATAATGGCTCGCCACCTTGTATCTCTATCTCTTCAAAAGGGGATACATCAACATTTTCTATTAATTTTTTATAATCAATGCGTTCATTATTTTTACTATCCTGCCAACACATGATACAATCGATATTGCATTTCTCACTAAATAATATCTTTAATTTTTTAAGATTGCTGTAAGAAATTGTAAATCCATCCATTGCAGGGATATCCTTCTCGAGGTGCAATCTGCAATCTTTATAACAATCTAATCTTCCCTGTAAAGACTTTTTGCGGAGTTCTTGTATAATATTATTATTGCAAATCTCTTTTAGATTTTTAGTGTAGATATTTCCTAAAACTGCTGGCTTATTATGGCAGCAGCTATATACATCGCCATTTTTATCTATATATACTTCATACCACAATTTCGGGCAAAAAGTGTTTATGGATTTTGTATTGTTTTTTTTGTTGACATCATCTCTGTCAAAAGGATTCATATTTGGCTTTCGAAATATTAATTTATTATTTTTTTCAATCAGCTTGGAATCTGATCTCAAGTTTATTGGCGTATGATAGAATCTCTCAAAACAATATTTTTTAAGTTCTTCACTATTATGCTTATCAAAGAGGTAAATCAATACATTCATCAGAGAGAAAAATTTACCCTGATTAATGAAAGGTTTATCAGAGCTATTATAAGTTAAGCAATCTCTACAGAAATTCAGAGAATATCCTTTTTTAATCAATCTATAGCCAAAATCAATATCTTCTCCCCCCCATGAAATTATGTTCTCATCAAACAAGAATTTGAGGAACAATGTCCTTTTGATTGAAAAATTTGCAGATACAAAAAATTTCCATTCTTGATTTTTGTACAAGTTTGGATTGTTAAAAATGTCCTTTCTAAACTCAGAGATATTTGTTTTGATAACTTTATTTTTTTTAACAGCGGATTTAAGTTTATTAATATCATAATAATATTTTTGATTGCCATAACCCGCATAATATCCTAATATAATATCCTTCTTCTTATGTTCCCTTAAGTAATTTTCAATTAATTTAGGGTGCGCTACATTATCTTGGTCTAAAAATATTAAAACATTTCCTTTTGCCTTTCTTGCTCCAAAATTCCTTGCTATTCCTGCTCCAAATATATCTGTATTATTCAAGTAAAAATATTGGATAGAAAGATGTGACTTGTTTTTCAGTTCTTCCACAACTTCTTTAGTATCATCAGTACTTCCATCATCAACTACAATCACTTCGAAATTATTTATAGTCTGATTCTCTAAACTTTTCACAAGCAAAGATAATCTTTGAGAATCATTAAAAGTAGGGATGACTACGCTTGCCAAGCAACTAACATTCTTAAATTCATACAAATATTCTCCCTCTATCAGGCCACCCCTGCATTTTTTGAGATGATAACACTCCTTACATAATTTATCAATTTTATTATAGTTCCTAATATCTTTCATTTCATCAGAATTCCAGATATCAAGGATATTAGTATCATTGATGTTACCCCAGATATTAGAAAAATAGTCTGCCTTATAGTTTCCATTCGAATCTATAACCAATCGCGTGTAACCAGAATCAAAATGCCCTCCTTTGCAGATAGAAGATAAATCTTCATTTATTGCGCAGAAAGGCAAGGCGTTTGCAATCTTAATATCCAAATTATACTTATTGTTATACTGCACTATTTTTTCGCGAACCGTTTTAACGTCTTCTTTGGTTATTGGCCTTTTATTAAACTGATTTGGGATTGGCCTTAATAAGAACCATTCTACAAAATTTTTATTATTTAATTTGGAAATGAAATCATAGTAATTTTCAAGATTATTTATATTCAATTGTGTCAGGATAGTGCAAAGCATTATTTTTAGATTATAATCTTGCAGCAGATTCATCTTTTCTTTTACTTTTTCAAGTCGTGCTGTATCATGCAAAGAAAAAAGAGCTAAATCAACATATTTAAAACAATGTTTATTTTTTTCATCTATCAAAAAAGCGTTAGTATTTAGGATTACATATAAACCAATAGATTTTGCTTTTTTTAGTATCTCGCATAAGTCTTTTCTTAAGAATGGCTCTCCTCCTGTAAATCTTACTGCCTTTATTCCTGAATTGTAAACATCTCCTAATATCTTAAAAACATCTTCTTGTGAAATTTCGTGAATATGATCAGTCCCCTGTTTATTAAAACAAAAACTGCAATCCAAATTGCAGTTATTTGTTAATTCTATTATTATTTCATGTGGCAGATTCATTTTATTGGTTTAAACTCTTCACTCCCGAAAAAGGATATATAGCTTTTCCATGTACCCCCGCAATCCTTTTTCCGTATGCAATTCTTGCACCACTTGGAAAATGAATGCTCCCTCTCCACAAAAGTGCCTCTATGCGCAAACTTATGATAATCTGGGTCAAGCAGGCATAACGGAATCTGGTTAAGCAATATCTGGAAATGCCCCTCAAGAATGTCTATTGCTTTATGTAGATATGGCGTAGTTTTAGAAATACGGACTGCAAGTATATCCTTATTAATTGCCGCATTCCCTATGAGATCCATGGATATAAATAAGACCTTGTCAACAGCAGGAAAATTTTTCCTGATAAACCATGCAATTTCTGGCAGCATAGAATAATTCAACATATTGATGATTATCCTTAATTCAACTGACTGCCCAGCAGATGTAAGATTGTTGATTCCTTTGACAGTCTGCATGAAACTGCCCGGCACTTGTGTAATCTCATCAAAGACTTTTGGATATGATGAGTGAAAAGGCACACCAAACACAGCATTTCCAATATCCAAATCAAGCTTTTTGATGAATGTGTTGATTGAGAATGTTCTTCCATTTGTCAGGATATGGATATTGCCATTAAAATTAGCTCTTGCCTTTTTTAATATCTCAAAAAAGTCTGGATGTAAGGTTGGTTCTCCACCAGATACATATATTGTTTTTGTATTCTTATCCAGGGATTTTAGATCAGATGCAATATCCTCAAGATGCATCATCTCATTGCTTTTGTTTGCATAAACACACATAAGACAATTATTGTTGCAGGATCTCAAGATGTAATAATTCCTAACTTTGGCTGCATGCTTATCCTGATGCACTTTTATTTGATTGTTATTTATACCCATTTTTTTTAATATATTCTATAATCTCAAATTTCACTAATTTACCTGTTTTATGATTGGCTTAAACTCCTCATCCCCATATATCTTTGCATATATTTTTCTTATGCCTTCACATTTGTTATTTAAGCTGCAGGATAAGCAGGATTTCTTTTTGAATTTTGATTCTGTTCTGCTCTTGTTAAAATCAATAGAATTTGACTGCGGTTCGTTAAATACCCATTTGTCTCTGGCAAAATCATTCTCGCGAGCAGATTGCCAGAACTTTCCAAGGATGCATAAAGGTATGTTCTCAGTAGTTGCTTTGAAGCAGTCAATGCCTTTAGCAGTTTCAATTGCATCAATCAGATATGGTTGGAGTTCTCTGTAATTGACTACTATATCCTCCCTGAACTCAAAAGCATTTCCCATGATATCAACAAATGTCATATTAGTATATTTGATTCCAAGAGATTTAATAAGATTTATGATGTTAGAAAGAGAAGTATAATTTATTTTTGTAATAGTAATATTATTCATCACTTCAATGCCAGATTCAACAATGTTTTTTATCCCCCTTGTTGTCTGTCTGAAACTTCCATTTACTTGTGTCAGAGAATCGTGGATATTGTCATTAGGGCCATGTAATGAAACAAGGCACCAGTTCAGCCCACATTTTACAAGCTTTGATGTAAATTCTGGATATGATAACATTCTGGCATTTGTATATATTCCTACCTTGTTAAATCCTGTTTTGCTTGCATATTCTATGATTTGAAATATATCCTTCCTTATTGTCGGTTCTCCACCAGTGAATATTATCTCATTGATGCCTGATGTTTTTGCAGAATCAATATCTCTCATGATTTCCTGAGTTGTTTTTTTCTTGTGTCTTCCTTTATCTGCGACAATGCAAAATTTACAATTATTGTTGCATGAAAAACTGACTTTTATATCTGCTTTTTTCATTAAGAACCCCCTATCTTAAAATTTATAATAAACTTTAAATAACTTTCTAATCCCCCAAACTCTTGAATGTTATATGATTATCCAGTCAAAAGCATATGCAAAGAACTTGCAGATTTAGGAATTGGCCAATTCCCGTTAGTAATTGGAACAGTATATGGAATAAAGCCTTTATTTGATACATGGATTCCTATTCAAGCTTATAATAAACTAAAAAGCGCATGTAAAAACTATAATTTATTATGTCAACCAGATTGTATGTTTGTAGAACCAACTAAAAAGGAGCTTACAACTTCTATTGGCGCAAGATTTCTGACAACCACAAAATTCAAGGGATTGCCCTTTGATCCAAACAGAAAAGAAGGTATGGTTCATGTATTTATATCAAGATACAGGAAATCTATTTTTAATGCTCATAGATTTGGATGGTATCCCCTCATTATTCGGAAGAGAGTTATAGATAAGCCATTTATTGATCATCTTCGATTTGGTGAAGTTTTAGGTTATCCTAATTGTTGTATCGAATTCTTTAATTCTTTTAACAAATTTGGCATGTCTACACCCTACGAGAGTTATAAAAAAACAAAAGGTGCATTATCTTATTACTGCAACAACATACTGAATCATATAGGTTATTCATATATTCATCATCACCCGTGTTCGTTTAATTGTAAAAAGACCATAGATATTGCTAAACAGACAGAAGAAGTAATCATGGAAAAAGAACCTGAGTATGCGCATGAAATCAGAAAAGCACTAAAATTGCCTATTATTAATTTTGCAGAAAAAATTTCTTATGTTTTTGAGGGAAGAACCAAAAATGGTTATCTCCATTACTCTAAATTTAAATTCATTGGTCATCCGAGGGATGATAAATATAGAATTAAGTTCTGTCAGGGCAACAGAATAAAAGTAAAAGATGATGAGATTATTATCTATAATGATAAGAAATTGGTTCAAACCATTAAAAAGAAAAGACCATTTGATGGTTTTTTGCTAGAATTTGATTAAAATGAATGAAATGCAAATAAAAGAAAAAATAAAAGAATTATTTGATATTGGTATTAGGAGTGATATTGATTATAGTTTAGCAAAATTTTATAGAAATGAAAAGATGATTCAAGAAGCAATTAAATTAGGGCTGCAAGGTGTTCAAAAATCACCAGATTCTGTGTTTTTATGGAAATTTTTGGCAATGGCTTATAATCTGAACGATTTATTTGAAGAGCAAATTAGATGTAGATATAATGTGATTTCTATAAATCCATTAAGTCTCTATAACTGGATAGACTTATCTTTTGCGTATCGTTCAAATGGCAATATTATAATCAGTGATTGGATGAATTTTAATATAGAATTATTTAGGAATAATTATCTCAGGTTAGGGTTTAAGCAACTTAATGAAAAAAGATTTTTACAAATTTTTGATATAGTCAGACAAAACACTATATCACTTTGATTTTTTAATAGGATTAAATTCGTAGTCACCAAATCTTTCAGGATATTCTTTCCAGGGTCCTTCGCATATTTTATTAAAATTGCATGCAAAGCATTTTTTAAATTTCATTTTGCCTTCGTTCTTTTTCTGCTGCAGATAATCTAAAACATAAGAATCTACATCACTTACTTCTGTAACTGGAATCCTCAATTCAGAAACATATTTTTCGTATCCATTCATCAGGCAAAAAGGCATTGCTTCTGCCATTACACTTATACCTGCATCAATGCCTATCTGAAGCCCCTGATGTATATATGGCGCAGCATCACTAATTCTTGGAACCATTTCATCAAAGTATTTATATCCCGTTCCTATTGGATGAATAAATGCAAACTGAAATTGATCCACCCCAAGATCAACAAAAAGGTGCGCAAGTTCTGGAAGATGCTTGTAATTTTGGAGATTGACTACTGTATTCATAAGGACAGTTTGGGATAGTTCTTTAAGGTTTTTTATGCCTCTCACGGTCTGATTAAAACTTCCTTTTGCTCTTGTAAGATTCTCATGTATATCTGGGGTATGGCCATGAAGAGCAAGTGCAAATTGGTTTGCACCGCAATTTATGATTTTCTTGCAGAAAGCCTTATTACTGAACATGCGGCCGTTTGATTGTATCTGGATCACAGAGAAACCCAGCACTTTGGCATATGATACAAGTTCAAACGCGTCTTTTCTTATTGTAAATTCACCTCCAGTAAATACAACGCCCCCGCATCTTATTTTTGAAGAACTCAAATCCCTCTCTATTTCTATAGTGGATCTGTCACCAAATGACTTTTTATGCCCTTGGGCACAGAACAAGCAGTTATTATTACACGAGAAACCTACTTTTATATCAATTCTTTTCATTGAAAAAACCATTATCTATTAAGATATAACATGGTTTAAATAAGTTTCTAATGTTGAATCAAATTAAATTTTCCGAAATATTTAAATATATGCCAATAGGATATAAGTATTTATAAAAAAAAGGGGTTTAATCTATGAATACGGGTGCTGCAAACAGTTCAAGAATAATGGTATTTCTTTTGGTATGTATCTTATCTATAATTCTTATGGGCATGCAGGTATATGCGCCGGTTTCTGTTCATCCAGAGGGGTGTCCTTACGGAGATACGAGTTGCGGCGCTGTAAAAACTGACTGCAGCCAGTTTGGGCAGCAAGGAATCACTACTTGTAGTCTAATAGCAAAACCCTGCGAACAGGAAGGACAGTATTCTGCCAGTGTCTGGGCAGATGGAGAAAGCAAAACAATTCCTGCATATTATGTTGATTGGGATGCTGACGAAGAGTTCTGCAGGAATGTGGAATGCGGAGGAGGGGATTGGAATCCAGATGGAGGAGATGGCAAAAAGTGCTGTGGTGATGACAGAGGAAGGATTTATGATGACTGGCTACTTTCTGTAAAGGTTATAGAAGAGGATATACCAGTATTAAGTGATATTGAAAATTCAACAGATATCTCTATGGCTTACTTTAGTTATAGCATGACAGAAGATAGATTTTTTTTGGTAGATAAGGCGCAAACAGTTGAATATTCTTTTAATATTTCCAATTGTTATCTTGTTGATACAGTTGTTTATGCAAAGATATATGATGATCTGGGCAGCAGTATTACCGGTTCAGTGATTGAACGCTCAGGACCTGACGAAAATTATATTTATTATGCAGATGGCAGTGCTCCGTGTGTCACACCATTCACGCAGGTTATGGGAAATTTTGATGCTGAACCAGGCAGGACATATACTCTTGAGTTATACAGGGGAGAAACAAATGAATCTATTTATGAAAGTAATTTTGGTTTTGATGAAATGGCACTTGGAGTGCAATACTACTCATTATCTGCCAGCACAACTGAGAGTGAGAGGTATTTCACAAAAACTATAACTGAAACTGGCGTATATATTATACATATGGTAAGCCAGGATGGCGGGAATCTGAATGCAGATACAATTAAAGTATATGCAATACCAGATGCTTTTCTTAATATTCTTGATACATACAATAATATAAATCCTGACAACTCAATTGACCAAACAATCCATATTGAAATAATTCCAGCTGGAATCGGCGATGATTGCCAGATGGTTCAGGGTGGAAGCCTTTGTTTTGATAATGATCAACAGGGAGGATGGGCATGGTTAGACGCAGATAAGGCGCAGGGAGGTATTGTGCATACAATATGCGGAGATAAACCTGCAGTCTCTGACGGTACAAACTGGTTTGGCTGCAATATGACTGATATAAATAGTCCTGAAGAACATAGCGGATCCCCTGTAGATAAAGCATTGGAGTTTGGAAATGTTATTCGTAATATCCGGAACCATGATTATGGATGTTATTATACGGATTTCAGATGGAATCTCACTGAATGCTGCGGAGAGGATACATGCAATTCATTTATAATGGGAGCATCATTTGGCGGTGAAAGATTAAGGACTGGAGGAAGCAGGGAAAAATCAGACGGCAGATATTACTGCACATCTTATTCTGCTCTCCAGAAGGATCTCGACAATATAAAGCAAAATGACCCTCTAGGGATTTCATGTACTGCAGCCACTCTGCCTGACGGCACTAGTGAAGGGCTTGTGTGGACTGGAGATTTGTGCTGCGGAGAAGCTGATGATAATGATGAATTTTATAATGACATAGATGGAAAAGGCGGCTGCTGGAACAGCACAACAGTATATAAAAATAATTATGTCAAACATGATGGAAAAGAGTTAAGGGAAGTTCTCAATTATAATGGTGAATTCCTTGGTTGCGCAATAGATAAGAAACAATACAAAGAGAATAATGAATACCTGCTGGATATATTAGATCTGCATACAGGGCAGCCTTTGGTTAAGAATAAGGAGCTCTGCACACTATTGAAAGGGGGATTAGGCTATAATGCATATTGTTCTTATCAGGAAGTATGGGAAAAAACAAGCGCTGCAAACCTTTCATTAAGCTCTGCTCCAGTTACAGTACCAGTGCAAAATGCCTGCTGTCCTGCAGATAACTGCTGGAATGGAGAAGAATGCGTGGCCAACCAGATTGATGAGGGTTCGCGTTTGACTTATTTTGGATATCGCTGTTATGACGGCGCATGGGTCAAGGCTGCGCTTAAGCCTAACTGGAACAGCACAGAAGTGGGGTTCTGTCCAAGAGAAGAACAGTGCCTTGTGACAATGTCTGGGGAAGCAGATAACAATGATAATGCAGAGAGTTTCTATACCTATTCACAAAAGCCTATATGCATCAATGACAACCAGTATTTCCTTGACAGCTACTGCGAAAAAGGCAACTGGACATCAAGGACAAGGCAGATTGCGCTGGCAATGCTGCAGAAGATGGAACAGGAAGGAATACAGGATTATTCCTTGTATTGCGATGATTATGAGAAAGCGCTTCCGAAATATGAGGGTGAACTGCCAGGCATTTGTGAGAGGGAGAATGGTTATCTGGTCCCATGCATAAACAATGTATGCATACTTGATTATGAAGATCATCGCGGCAACCAGATCCTTATAGGCACAAGCTATAATATCCCTATAGACTCATATGTTTTTGAAGGGGATCCAGTCACAAGCCTGTGCGTTGATGAGAAACAGTCTGAAGCAGTGCAATCCTCTGGCAGATTTGTAGACTGCAGCCATGATGAAGTATGGTATAATCATGATATAGAATCAGTGATATATAATAAATACTATGTGCAAGGCATTTATCTTGAGAATGATAACTGGTTTGATATGTTAGGCATTCTTCTTAAGGATAAGATATTCAGCATGCTTGAAGCTGTGCAGTTCTGGAAACCGCAGAGCACAGTATTTGGAGAACCGGTTGAAATAAAATCAGGCTTTATAACAAATGCATCTAATTTTGACAGGATATATTTAATGCACGCCGGTGATAATACTATTGTAGCAACAGCAGGAAAGGCTGTTGAGACAGTAGGTGATTCAGCTTCACCTGTTGACATCATTACTGGAACATTCATTGCAGTAAGCTACAGTGGATTTTCAGGTGTAGATATATGCCAGTATGTTGAGCTATATGATGATAGGTTCCATATGGAATATACTTATGCTCCAAGAGCATATGAAACTGTGGTCTGCAACCAGATAACTAATGATTATTATGTATTTTCAAGGGATGATACAGGTGAGGATATATGGCAGGATCTGACATCTAAATTAAGATTTGAATAAGCATGGACCAGGGTAAGAAAGATAATGGGCAATAATTGTAAAACAAGGAAAGGGCAGATAACATTTTTCATCATAACAGGATTAGTTATGGTCATGATATTCATAACTTTATTCATCCTGATAAGCAGGACCACAGAAGAGGAAAGAAAAAGAGAGGCTGAAAAAGTAAGACAGCTGCCTGCTGAAATTGCAGCATTAAAGAATTTTGCGCAGTCATGCGTTGAACTGACAGCCGAAAATGGAATTTTGCTTCTTGGAAAACAAGGATGGAGGCTATTTGATTTGCAGGGAGGTCCGATTCCATTAGGGGATGCAGGAAAAGATTATCTTTATGTGCCTGAAGAACAGGCTTATGTAGCATATAGCATAAAGCAGTTTGAGTCAGGTCTAGGAACAGCATTTCCAATCAAACTTCCAGAATATCCTTATGAAGGGTTTCCCCTGCTTGCTGGCCAGTATTTTTTAGGCGGGCTTTTTGGGTATGTTGATCTCCCAGCGCTTGAGGATCCTACAGATTCAGCAAGGAATATTACAATAAAAGGTCAGCTAAAGTATTATATTGAAAATAATCTTAAGGAATGCACTAAAGGTTTTGTGAATTTCCCAAATCTGGATGTAAAAGAAGAGGATATAACAGCAAATATAACATTTACAGGCAGCTTAACATATATTGATGTAAACTACCCTCTTGATGTTCGTAAAAAAGCAACAAATGAACTAATACACCTTGAGGATTTTTTTGTTAATTTCCAGATAAATATGAAAGACATATATTATTTTACAAGAAGCCTGCTGCATAGCGAAACAATAGATATAAGCCACAAGATGAGGGGAAAAGAACAGGGTTCAATAAAAGTGAAAGATATCAATAAGGACATATCTGGAGGATTTGATGATATAGTTGTGATTGAGGATACATCCTCACTTCTTAATGGAGTCCCATTCAGCCTGAATATACTTATTGTAAACAGGCCTCCAGCACTGCATTATATTGATCAATTCAGCCTGCCTTTATTAAAGAGTTCTTATAAGATCAGGGGAGATGAAGAAAATATCCTTATAGTTGAGGATGAATGTGGAGATAGAAAATTTGATTTTAATGAATCAATAAGGTCGTTATCTCCTATATTAGAACATAAGCAGTATTATGACCCTGATGATGATATAATTACTGTAAGTTATATTGAAAGCCTTCCTGATTTGATTGAGGATGTAGAAGCGCCCCCTTATACAAATAAAAAATATCTTACTGTGAATGTTTCAGATGGGGAGTATTCTGATTCACAGACAGTTATATTTAATATTGCTGATTGGGGGACTGAATCTCCAGCATGCGTGCCAGTAGGCATTCAACCACCAGTAATTAATTTAGCTAAGCCTTGGAACATGTATACAGATAGTGAAGCAACTGTAATGGTTCCGAATGTAAAAATAGAATGGACTGCTGTTCCTATGGCAGCAGGATATAAAATATTTGAAGATGGGGTAGAAATAGCTACAACAGCAAATATATCATATATACATGAATCAGGCAGTTATGATACACACTATTATACAATCAAATCATTCAATGCGACAGACGAGTCTTTACCTTCTGGTGAGGTTCCTGTGACATTGATATGCTCATTAATTGAAGGAACATCATCAAGCAATGGGCTTGATGAAGATTGTGATGGTGAGGTTGATGAATTGCGTTTTGAGGGCGCTTTTGGAAGTAAGACTTTTGATAATTGGAATATTGGTGACACTTGTAAGTCATTGATGTCTGGTAAAGGATATACTGC
Source organism: Candidatus Woesearchaeota archaeon (assembly GCA_030670545.1). Lineage (GTDB taxonomy): Archaea > Nanobdellota > Nanobdellia > Woesearchaeales > JAGLGH01 > JAGLGH01. The sequence goes on along the minus strand of DAOVBM010000005.1, from coordinate 18,580 downwards.
GACATGCAAAGGAGATGATTGTGGCTCTATAAATTCAGATGCAAGCTTTGAGCAGCCTTGCAGGGTTAATTCATTTTGGATTGGGGTAATGCCATTAGTATATTATGGTGGAGATACCTGGCAGGGATGGTCTGAAGTCAGGATGCAGGCGAATAGCGTGGGATCACAAATATTGAAAACTAAGTCAGATCTCATTGCTGTGGGCTGCCAGCCAACAAACCCAATACCAGGCAGGACAGTTGTATGGGATCCAGAATCAGCAAGAGTAGTGTGTTGGAAATACGAAGGGAAACCAATATATGACTGATAAAGATATAAACTTAAATAGATAAATGATAAAATCCAACATTGTTCACTTATCGGCGTCTGTGCCATGGATGCCATTGAATGCTAAAGGCATTCATGGCATGGCCAGACAGAGCTTACCACGTTCCTATATGGAGTATAGGGTTGTGGTAAGTGGAGTAGTCGATAAGTTAACAATGTCTAAAATCCAGAGATATAAAAATGAACACAAGGAGAATTAAACAAATCATAAGAAAAAAGGTTAGATTAATCCCTCTTTCCTTATTTTTGACAGTCATATTAGTGCTCCTCTCAATATTTGCGGCAAGCCAGGAGACAAATGTATGCTGCTGCTATCCAGATGGCGGCGGAGACCTGATGCCAGAAAGCCAGTGCAATTATCAGAAAGTTTATGATGTCCCTCTTGACCTTAACTGTACAATCAAATGTGAAGAAGTTTATGCGCCTCCTATAATCAGGAACCTGACATGCGATGACCCTGATTATGATGTGCCTATTGACCTTGAAATTTCATATCCAAAAGGCGCAAGAGGGGTTCATTTGGGCTGGGATTCACCATGCGAAGCCGAATATTATGAAATTTCAAGAAAATGCAAAAAAGGCGCTTATGGGTGCGATGGCACTGTCCTGCTTGCCACAACAACATCAACAAGCTTTTTTGATACTGATGCAAGATGGGACACAAATTACACTTATACAGTTAAAGGCTATTATACTGTCCAGAATAAGGATTTTTCAGCACAGGCAAACGCCACACTTGGAAACATTGAATGCTGGTATAGGTATGATGAATACCCTTTCTGCATCCATGAATACACATACAGCAGGTATAAGGACTTCCTTATTTCTGAAGCAGGGTTTAGTGATGATAATTTTTACAGCAATGTCAATGCAGTGTTCTGGAAAAAGCTTAACAGGGGATTCTATTGCGACAGCTTTAACAGGCTGCATGAGGTGAAGAACTGCAACCAGATTGGAGGCGCTGACGACTGTGATGCAATCGCAGGGCCTGGTGCCCAATGCTCATGTGTTACAAGAGATTCATCTGTTGAATGTTCTATAAGAGGAGATTGTGAGAATGAGAATGCTAATCCTTTTGGCCTTTATTTCCAGAATGATGAGAATATGTGCATTGGCTCTCCTGGCAACAGGACATTCTGTTTCCTTGACAAGTCAGCGACAACTCTTGATAAATGCTATAGTTGTGATACAGGCATGGACTGCTATGATTACAAAAGCAGAAGCGCATGCGATAGGGATAACTGTGGTTTTGGTAGATGTGTATGGGAAGATACAATACCTGAATTGAATATTGGAGTATGCAAGAATATTGATCTGCCAAACTGTTTATTATGCCTGATGAATGGTACACCTGAAGCAACAAATCAGGAAGCTTATAATAATGTTTATAGCCAGTGCACACCTGAAAAAGCAGCTGCATTGTCCAGTCAGGAATATAAATGCTATTTTGATGGTACTGGTACCAGATACTGCCAGACAACAATATGCATAGATTATAAGGAGAGTGGATCCTGCAATGGCATCAATGACCCATGTTCAATAGGAGTATGCAAGTGGTATGAAGCTGGCAGGGCATGTTATAAGGATGCAGATGATAATGAAGGTATAATCCGGGACTGGATGGACTGTTATCATATCATTGACCAGAAAGGATTAAGTTTTGACGAATTGTCTTTTGATGAAGATTTCAGGAGATGCCAGTCAGATTATTTCCCTCCAAATATGACTCTATCCCCTTCTGATTTCAAGATGGGTATCCCAAGAAAGCTAAATGTAGATGTCAGAGATAAGGTTAGTATCCAGATAGGAGAAATTGTTGTCACAAAGTATGCAAAAAAAGGATATCATCTTTATATCTGCCTTAATAATGACGGATCATGCCAATCACAGGATGATTATATTGAGATTACAGAAGATGTCCTTAATATACATAATCTGAAGTTTACAGAAGGGAAAATATACCTTTATACACTTATCGAGGGAGAGAATATACTTAACTATTATGCCAGAGACCCTTCAAATAACATCCAGGACATACAGACAATAATTTTCAATGCTTCAGAGAATGCTACAGGCCCTGAAATAATTGCGGCTGAGATATCTCCAGGAAGAGAGATTGATGATATATTATATTCTAACAGCCCTGAATCCAGGATCAGAGTTACATTTATAGACCAGCCAATGGATATTACACGGAAAGATATATATCTTGAAGGGTTTAAGCAGCCGATTGATACATCTTTTGAATGGATCAACTATAGTGTTGCAGAATTTGTATTCTCATCCCTGCTTGTAGATAATGAATATTCTCTTGTGCTCAATGCAATAGGGAATAATGGCCTGGCAATGGATAGCAGTTATTATCTGAATTTTACTATTGATACAAGCCCCCCATTACTGATTTCTCTTGAGCCTGAAGAAGGTGAAGTGCTTACTCCTAGATCTGCAATAGCTAATCTGGAGGCAGTATATAATGAGAAGATCACATTGTCAATGTTTGAGATTAATGGATTTGACTATGCATCTAATTTCACAACAAAAGATAACAAGACACATACAATAAAACAGTATCTTGGAGATGGAACAAAGAACCTGCAGATAGAAGTAGAGGATTATGCACAAAACAAGGCTGTCAGCAGTTCATGGTTTGTAATGAACTCGATAGAAGATATATACATCTCTCTCATTAGCCCTTCATGGGGAGTTTCTCCTGCATTTATATTTGATATTGTGATTAATACTGATAATGATGCAGACTGCTCTTATTTCTTTAACAGGCAGTGGCTTGGAGAGATACATGATACTTTCTATAAGCCTTTCCCAACCAGCGGAGGGACTGCGCACACGCTCAATGATTTCTCTGAGATATTTCCAGGAGATACAAGTGAATATGAATTTTATGTCAAATGTAATGATGGCTATTATGATTCCACATATACTTTTTTTAATATTAGTGTTGATTTAGAGCCTCCAAGAATTCTGGCTGCTCTTGCTGACCCTGAGATTATCACTGATTATGACTTAAATACTACCCTAAGCATCCTTGCTAGTGAGAAAGTTGTCTGCAGGTATGATACTGAGATAAGATCAGATTATTCCCAGTTAAGATATGCTTTTGATGAGCAGGTAAGTGAAACTGATTTCAATAAGCTGAAAAGAAAGGAAGTCCATATAAATTCTTCCCAGGCAAGAGATTATACATATTACGCAGCATGCATGGACAAGGCAGAATGGGCAGCCAATGTTACGCAAATAAGATTTTCTGTTGATCTTAATGCTGCATTCATTATTGATGTAAGCAGGATGCCTGTAATCACAGACAGTTCTTCAGCAGATATTGATATCACGACAAACAAGAAAGCAAGATGCTCCTGGGGACTGAGTGAAAATACTATATATAACTATGTAGAGGATTATGAAGAATCTGAGTTCAAAAGAGCGCACCATGGCGCAGCAGCAGGGCTTGTACCTGGAGAGAACAGGATTTATTTCAGGTGCTTTGACCTGAACGGCACATTGTCACCTGTGGCAAGCAGTAGGATTATATCAGATACTACCCCCCCTGTCATGACAGAGGCTAATATAACAAGCCACCATCCAAATTACACATCCCCAAAGATTGCTCCACCCCTTTATGCATTAAATGCAAAGCTGGATGCTCATGATAATGAGACGCCAGATAATATTCAATATTCATATATGCTTGAACAACAGTTTACAGGAGATACATTAGTAAACTGGACTGATTATTCAGCATACAACTCAATATCCCTCATGAGCCTTGATAATGGATCATTATTCTATCTTGCAGGCGGCTCATACATACTTCATGCAAGACCGAGAAATATAGTTGGCCTTGTAGGAGATGAGATGACTGACACAGTGACAATAGATCCTACTCTTGTAAGCTTATGCGCAAACAGTATGTTTGACAGTACAAGCGAATCTGATGTTGACTGCGGCCTGAGCTGCCCTCCTTGCGCTGACTGGAAAAATTGTTTTGTGAATAGTGACTGCATCAGCAGGTTCTGCCTCATTAATGTATCACTTAATCCTTTAGCTGGTGTATGCGCTCCTGCATCATGCAATGATTCTATAATGGATGGGAATGAGACTGACATAGACTGTGGAGGAGACTGCGATCCTTGCTCTCTTGGTTCTGGCTGCGAATATGACAGTGACTGCATAACAGGCAACTGCCAGTATGGCATATGCGAGAAACCAGATACTTGCAAGGATAATCACCTTACACTGGCTAACCGCGAGACTGACATAGATTGCGGAGGAGATATATGTCTAACAAGGTGCGCTGAAGGCATGAACTGCATAGAAGACGATGACTGTGAAACAGCTTTTAGATGCAGGGCTGACGTATGCGTTATATGCGCTGACAATGATCTTGATTGTGATGGGATAATTAATGACAAAGATGATGATATTGACGGAGATGGTATAAAGAACTGGCAGGATCCTGATGATGATAATGACGGGTTGTGTGATACAGCAGACAGTCCTCTGAATGACCCAGATATCTGCATAGGGGAAGATGATGATGATGACAATGATGGGATACTTGATCCAGATGACTATGACCCTGATAATGATTTGGACAATGACGGCATAGAGAATAACATGGATGATGATATGGATGGTGACGGAATCCCAAATGACGAAGATTATGATGATGATAATGACGGCATACCAGATGATTTAGACGATGATGATGATAATGATGGCATACTGGACAGGAGAGAAGATGATGATAATGACGGGCTCTCGAATGAGTGGGAATTCGAGAATGGCCTTGACCCAAACAATCCTGATACTGATGGTGATGGAGTATTAGACGGAGAGGAGGATTGGGATGAAGACGGACTTAGTAATGTTGATGAGGAAAAATATGGCACTGATCCTAATGATCCTGACACTGATGGTGACGGTTGGGAAGATGGACGAGAAATAAAGAGAGGAACAGACCCTCTTGATGCTGGGGACATGCCTAAGTCTTATATCTGGGCATACCTGCTTGTATTGATATTGATACTTGTACTATTAGGAGGGGGATATTATGTTTCTCTTCAGTATCCTGATGAAATTAGAATGTTTTCAGATAAGATAAAGGCTTTTGCATCCAAGAATCTTAGCCTAAGGTTTGGCAAAAAAATTCCTGTTCTAAGAATACCTGGAAGGCAGCTGCCTCGCAGGCCAGTCCCTGGAAGACCTGTTCCAAGAGTGCCTACTCGTGTAGAGATTGAAGCAAGAAAAAAGAAAGAAGAAGAAAGGAAAAAAATAGAAGAGAGAGAAAGGATTATTGCTGCCAGGCCTGAGAAGATAAAAAGGCTAAAAGAAGTAGTTAAGCCAGAATATGCAAAAAAGAAAGAAGAGGAGTGGATAACTCTTGGAGAGACAAAGAAAGGAAAGCCAGATCTCTCATACATTTTTGAGAGATTAGCACATCTTCCTAAGAAGAAGATTGAAGAGCATATTAAGGTCAAGAAAGAGCTTGTTAAAGCCAGGCCAAAGGCTAAGAAGCATGCAGCAAAAGAGAAAAAGGACGTATTCGGAGAACTTGAAGATCTTACTGGATGGAAGCCATCTAAAGGTATAATACTCAGTCTCAGGAAAATAGCAAATTCAAGAAAGATGTCAGCTGAACAGATAGTAAACCAGCTAGGGAATATCTCGCGTGAGGGTAAGCTGACAAAAGAGAATTTAAGCCACATCCTTACGCACCTTATAGCTGAGCATAAGACATCAAGATTGAATGTCAAGAAAGCAATATCATCACTTGCTGCTAAAGGGCTTATTACTAAAAAGGATGCGCAATCATTAACATCCCTATTGATAAGGTGAAAAAATGGAGAGCAAAAAAGCGCAGATTATGGGACAAGTTTTTGTATATATACTCGCATTGATTATTTTTTCTGCTGTACTGATGTATGGGTACAATGCAATCAAGAATTTCAGCCAGCAATCTGAAGAGATTCTCATAACACAGCTGACAAATGAGATTAGGACAAGCGTGGAGAAGATTGAGTCACAGTACGGATCTGTAGAAAAGCTGAAACTTGATGTATCTGGAAGTTTTGACAAGGTATGCTTTGTTGATACAAGGGATGGCTGCGCAAACAGGCCGCATAATCTTGATTGTATGGGAGATGATCTTACTGTTGAGGAATATCCTCTTATCTGCGACAGCTGGAAAGACTGCACTGGAGAGAATATGTTCATTGTGGAAGGTAAGTCAGTAAAAGGGTATAATATAGGGTCGCTTGCAGTCAAGGCGCAGCAGAGTGGTGAACGGTTCTTTTGTTCGAATGTGACACTTCCAAGAACCTTATTCAGGCTCAGGGGAACAGGAGAATATGCAGAGATAAGCCCATGGTAAAGAATTTCCTGCGAACATTTTTTAGTAACTTGAAGCTTGAGGATTATTAATATGTTGCAAAAAAGAGGAGCTATAGAAATACAATTCAACTGGATTTTTATCCTTATTATAGGAGTTATAATACTAGGATTCTTTATTTCTATAATAAACAAGCAGAAGACCATTGCTGAGGATCAGATATCTGCATCAATCAAGATAAATCTTGGAGCTGTGCTGACTGGATCAAGAGCATCTGCTGCTACTGCATCGCGAATAAATATACCTAATATTGATATAATTTATGACTGCGACGGTTATATAGTCGGTAAGGCAAACGCGATACGCGCAAAGACAAGTTTTTCTCCAGAACTCATAAAAGGGCCAGTGATTATGAGCTGGACACATGAATGGAGTATGCCTTTTAGGGTAACTAATTTTCTTTATATTACAAGTCCTTTTGTAAGGTATGTTTTTGTCAATATAGGTTCTGTTGCAGAAGAAGTATATGATATTATGCCTAACAGGACAATAATAGATCATGGAGAGGTTAAAGCATTTTTCACAAAAGAGCTGGTAGAATCCGCAGACATTCTTAATCTTAAAGACCAGAATCATTATAAGGTAAGGTTTGTATTTTTCGGAGGAACTGATCCTGCATCATATCCTTTGCCTAAATTAGGCGGCGTAAAAAGAAAGGATTATACTGCTGTCAGGATAAATGCAAACAGCCTGCAGGATATTCAGGGAACAGGAGAACTTGTATTTTATGAAAAAAAAGGGGATAGGTTTGAAGAAACAGCAAAGTCAGTATTTATAGGTGAAGCATCAGCAATAGGATCAATATTTACAGATGATCCAGAGACATATGAATGCAATATGCAGATGGCTTTCAATATGCTTCAGATTGTCAATACAATCTATTGGGATCGGGCGAATATGCTTAAGTCTCATTATCAGACAGCAACTGACACTAACAACTGCCAGATTGTTTATACAAATGCAGATAGTTTTTTCAGGAGCATAAACCAATCTGCGCGCAGATTCACTCCAGCTTATGCATCGTCACTAAAATCTGCTGCAGATGCAGTCATGAGAATAAATGAGGATACGCTACAGAGGTCATGCCCAGCAATATATTAAGATGAAAAAGACAAGCAAAAAAGGACAGGTGAAAATGTTTGAATCAATAGCTGTGCTGATCATCTTCTTTTTCCTGCTCTCTTTCGGGTTTACATTCTATGGCAAGATGCAGCAAATATCGAATATGAAAAAGATGAGGCAGGCAACAGAGATAGACACAGTGAGCCTTGCTATAAAGACATCAAACCTTGCTGAGCTGCAGTGCTCTATAAAGAATGTAGGTGAGCCGAACTGTTATGACTGGTACAAGATTAAGGCTTTTCAGCATATGCTTCAGGATTCTGAAAATAATGAGTTTCTTACTGACCATTATTACCAGAAACTTGGTTATAGCAGGATTGAGCTTAACATAATATATCCTGATCATGATTCTATCCTGCTGTATAACCGGACAAGGGATCTGGCAGAAGGAGGAGGGAGCATTGTGACCTTAATGCCAATTTCAGTATATAATCCTACTGACAAAAAGCACAGATTTGCTTACCTTAATATAACCTATTACTCACCAGAATAATATTTTTTACAATGAGAAACAGAAAAGCGCAGATGGAAATAATGGGTCTTGTAATAATAGTGCTGCTTGTAACTATAGGAATGTTCTTTGCCATAAGATTTGTTGTATTTGGTGAGGAAGAAGAAGCGCTTAAAGGTTATACTCAGACACAATCTGCTGCTAATTTCCTGAGCACGTTAAGAAGAACAACAACTGAATGTGATGGTCTCTCTGTTGAGCAGCTTATCCAGACCTGCGTTACAAATAACCAGAAGCTTTGCGCAGGTACTCTTGTCTGTGATTATACTGAAGAGCTGGTGACATATCTGCTTGACAATACTCTTGTTGCGTGGGGGAACAGGCCCTTTTATTTTAAGGTTTATATCACAGCTTATGAAATTATGATGAACATATCAAACCAAAACTGCACAGAAGATGATCCTGGCGACCTGAAACAGGAATTTATTCCTACAACAATAGGCATAGTGACTACAGAGCTTAAGATTTGTGATTAAGACAAAAATGTTCAAAGAAAATTTTTGGGAGTATATATTTATAGGTATTATTCACATAGAAATGGATTTTTCTCCGAAAGTTTTAAATATTGAGGGAATTAAGATATATTATAATCATCATGAGGTGTTAGAATGAGAAAAAAAGCACAAGGATTGTCTATAAATACAATTATAATCGCAGCAATTGCACTCCTTGTTCTTGTTGTGCTTTCTGTCATATTTATTGGCAAAATTGGCAAAACAAGGGTGGAGATGGATCGATGCGAAACAAACAAAGGAAGATGCGTGTTTGATCCTGGATCAGAATGCGCAGGAGCATATGATATTGTAAGATATGACCTGGCATGCAACAACGACGGAGACAGTGAGTATAATGAAGGCGCGCAGATAGACGGGGTCTGTTGTATATCAACGTAAGATGAAAAAAGCGCAGGGATTAAGCCTGAATGTCATTATTATAGCAGCCATTGCGCTTATTGTGCTTGTACTGCTTATAGTTATATTCTCAGGCAAAATCGGTCAGTTCAGGACAGGTGTAAGCACTTGCAGTGGTCACTGCGAGAGGTCAGTTGGTGACTGCCTTTCCAATGAGAATCCAATTTATCTGTCAGGCTGTGACGCAGACGGCGATGGAAAGCCAGACATGGAAGGAGCAAACTACTGCTGCACGCCAGTAAGGTGATATGATGAAAAAAGGACAAGGATTAAGCTTGAATATTGTGATTATCTCAGTAATATTGCTAATTGTGCTTGTTTTGCTCATCTTTATTGTTGGCAAATACTCTATGAAGTTTAGGACAGGAGCAGAAGAAGCTGAAAGCAGCATCTGCCTTACTAAATTTGACAGGGTGTGTAAAACAGCTTGTCCTTCTGGTTATGTAAAAGCTGTTGGCATAGTAGACCACCCAAGAGATTGCGCAGAGAATGAGATGTGCTGTGAAAGGAAAGGTTGATAATAAAAAATTAGATTATTTGGCCTAAATTCTCACTACTCATGAATTCTTCTCTTTTTATATCTTCTAATATATAAAATACTTTATCGTCTATAATCTTGAACTTATCTCTGAGATTTTCCATGAAATCTTCCATCTCTTTTATGTTTCTGAATACCAGTTCAATAAGGAAATCGTAGCCGCTGTTAATTTTGTATAGTGAATTGACGTTTGAGTGCACGGAGAGGTATTTTCTTAATTCTTCTCTTGTTTCCCTTTCTACTTTTATTGTAGCCTTTGCTCTGGTGTTGAATCCTAACTGGCTGAAGTCTAGTAGGCAGGTATTCTTTGTTATCAATGGGGTGTCTTTGATTTTGTCGAATATGGTTGATACAGGTATTCCTGTCTTTCTTGATATCTTGGTCAGCGATTCTCTGGCATTATTCCTCAATGCAGTTATTATCTGCATATCTTTTTTTGTCAGGTTCATATTATCACCTTCCGGTTTTTTCGGAAACTATTAGTTATAATTGTTGCATAATATATATATCTTTTTATAATACTATAATAACTAGTTATAATGTTATAACTTTTCGCAAAGTTTATATATTCTAACAGCCTCTTCTCTATTATGAAGCGAAAAGTAGCGAAAATAGGTTCGTCAACACTCATGATTAGTCTCCCAAGCAAATGGGTGAAAATGTATGGCATTAGCAAGGGAGATGAGTTGGAGATTGAGGAGGATAAAGATAAATTAGTGATAGCAACCAAACTACGGATTGAACATCTTAAGAAAGAGTTAGATATTTCTAAGTTAGGTAAATTCAGGAAAAATTACATCTCTCATCTTTATCAGAGAGGGTTTGATGAAGTCGAGATTAAGTTTGAAAATCGTGATATCTTTAATCAGATAAAAGAGAGGGTAGGAAATCTTCTTGGATTTGAAATTATTGAGCAAGGTGAGTCATACTGTATTATAAAAAGCATAACAAGCGAGTTAGATGTAGAGTTTGATACAATCCTAAGAAAGATATTCCTAATGCTTGTAGATATGGCAGATAGTGCTTATGATGCTATTAAAAATCAACAATATGAAAGGCTAAATGAAATAAAGGAATTGGAAAAAATGAATAACAAGTTTACGGATTTTTGTATCAGGATATTAAATAAGAAGGGTTATCCAGAAGCTGAAAAGACACATTTTCTTTATGTTACTATAAGGGAGCTTGAAAAAGTAGCGGATACTTTAAGGGATATTTGCAATATTTTTGTTGAAAGAAAAGAAACCAAAATAAGAAAGGAGGTTTTTGATGTATTCAATGAAGCAACGAAATATCTCCGAATTTATTATGAGTTATTTTATAAATTTGACTCTCAAAAAACAACATATTTGGAAGATCAGAAGACAGATATTGTTAAGAAAGCAGAAGAAATGATGGGTGGATCAAGAGAGGAAAATATCCTCTTAATGTATTTGATAAATATATTTAAAAAAGCTCACGAATTGACTGGGCCTTATTCATGTATGAATCTTTAATGAACCTAAGGTTTCGTGTAGTATACTGTATTTTTTCCAATCACTTTCAGAATAGTCTGTTGAATACTTCTCTTTAATCCTCTGTATTGAAGAAATAGCGTTGTCTATAATATTTTGTTGTGTAGATTCCCTGAATGATTCATGTGTTTCGCTTCCTTTATTTTTTGCATAAGAATAGAATGTAAATGCTTTTAGAATTGTCGCATTTAAGCAAGATAGTTCAATTTCTTTTTGACTTAATTGCTTTTTTCCGTATCCTTCAAAATACGAATCCCATATGTGTTTTCTTTTATCATAATCATCCCCATATAGATTAGTATACTCACTAATCTTAACCAAGTCTGTAAATTGATTCACATAACCCTTATCTTCAATATCTATTGCAATTACTTTTCTTTCACCACTAATAATCCAGTTTTCTGGATGAGAATCTCTATTGAAAACTAAATCTCCCTTTATCGAATCATAGACCACATCGATATTTGTAATAATTCTTTCTTTTTCAGATTCACCAAAAGATTCTTCTATTCTTTTAATAAAATCATTCTTTGTAGTAATCTGACCATTATTACTCCTCATTTCCTTATGTATTAATCCAAGATACCTAGCAGCTTTCTTATAATCTTCAATATCATCTGATTCGCTTAGAGTCTTTCCATCGCTGTATCTTGTGACATAGAAATATCTTCCGTCAATATTCTCAGAAAGATGAAGACTTTTTGCTGTTCCGAATTCTCCATGACCTTTTACTAGTTCTTCAAGCTCTTTTGTTTTTGTTGCTTCATCCTCAAGCACTTTGATATCCCTATTTGCCTTAAAAACAAAGAAGTTTGACAGGAATTGATGGTTTTTGGGGTCTAATCTATACACTTCTGAATTGGATTCTGCAATTATGGAATATTTTAATTTTTCATTGTCAAATAATTTTACTTGAGTACAACTATTGGTCAAAGACCAATAGCATGACAGTACTCAATAATTGATTCAATAAGCTGTTAGCATCTTTTGTCCTTTTGCAGCATATTTCTGCTTATCCAAATATCTACTATAGAACGCCATATCATTGATGCTACGGATGTCATATGCAGAGTTCCAAAAACCAGAATTCCAGAAATATCCTCCATCCCATTTGTTATTCTTAAGCCAAGGCATGAATTTAAAAATATTTTTAGCAACATACCCTTTCAATTTTTTTGCAAGCTCTATCTTACTATACAATCCCATATCCAATATAATATGAACATGGTCAGAATCAAAAGCCATTTTTTTACAAATGATGCCAGACCTATCAAACGCCTGATTGAACAAAGCTTCTGTCAATTCTCGAATTCCAAGATTATCAAACAATTTATGACAATATTTTATCTTGAATGTTGCCATCACCCAAATCTCTCCGACGGCAGAACTGTATCTAGTTGGATTTGTTTTTCTCATAAGAACACCTCACGATAGTTTTTTATAGCTAAAGCTAATAGAAACATATTGCTAGAAGCTAGATCGTACCTGTTCGCCTTGGTCAGCTTTAACCGTTAACGCTATACGAATAGTGTCCAAACGGTACATAATTGGTTTAGGTCTGCTTCCTAGCTTTTTTTCTTAAAGCTTCAAAGCATAATAAAAATCGAAGATATAAGTATTTTTGCACCACTGGTCAAAGACCAGTAGAAAGCTCAGCTTCTACTGCATAAAATCCAATGCGATTATATGGTTGGCATAAAGAAGGAAGTTGCATCCTAATTCTTATTGATGTCAGGTTCGAATGAATCTTGTGCAAAGAGAAACATTAATATATTCCAACACAAGCGATAATAGTTATGAAGCAGATAAAGCAATTCTCACTGATAGTCGGATTTGATGATTCTCCTTTTAACAAGTTTAAGGACAAGGAGGTTCTTGTGACAGGCACTGTTATGAGAGGAGGATACTCAATTGATGGAATCATGTCAGCAAAGGTCAAGGTAGATGGAAATGACTCAACAAATAAGCTATTATCTCTCATAAAAAAAAGCAGGTTCAGGACCCAGATCAAAGCAATACTTCTCGATGGCATAGCATTTGGCGGCTTCAACATCATTGACATAAATAAGCTGAGCAAAGAGACTGGAATTCCGGTGATAGTCATAATAAGGCGGATGCCCGATTTCACAAAGATAAAGGATATCCTAATAAAGATTAAAAGGAAAAGCAAAATTAAATTGATAGAAAAAGCAGGCGAAGTGACTAAGATAGGGAATATCTATGTACAATATACCGGATGTAATCTACATCAAGTCAGGGATATTCTAAGGATAACAATAACAAATGCTGAGATACCTGAACCTCTGAGGATATCTCATCTGATTTCTGCAGGCATTGTAAAGGGAGAGAGCAAAGGAGAATCATAATCTAAAGAAATATTATGAATTATGTGAAAAATTTATAAACACTAATTATTTTGGAAGTAGTATTCTTCAGAAATTAAGTTGTCTTGGATAAATATTATCTGAAGGGAGTAAGAGATTGCAGTCAATCATAGATTACCTGAAATATGATAATAAATATTGGAATGAAAGAACTAAAAAAAATCTCAAAAAGAGGCTTTTAGTATATTCATTATCTTGCCTTATCTTTTTTGAGGGCTATACAATTTTTAAGAAAGAACCCCTCCCACAATCAATCATCCCTCTAGTAAATAAAATAAATATTGGGACAAAAGAACTTTTAAAAGATTTTCCTATGAGGGCCCTTGCTTATGCTAATGTGCTGAAATCCAGGGAATATAAACTGGATAAGTCTGAACTTAGTGATTATCTTGACAATCTTTCTACAAAAGCGTAAATAAAAGGGCTAATCAAGAAGGATAATAGGATAAATTACTCTGAGATTGGTGGTTTAGCAATACTTGTTGAAAATGACAACTGTTATAGTCTGAGGTTTATTGAGATGGAAGGTTTAAATATGAAGTTATGTAAAGATATTATTAATAATATTGATAATAAAGATTATCTTGAACAGATATTTGAATCAAAAAGCGAAGTGTTTAAGAAGATGTATGGTGGGGGAGGATTATACGAAAAAGTGCTTGCAAACATCAAAAAAGGAAATAGAAGCGACTTTTTTCTGAATCTGTCTATATCTAATTATCTTAGTCATTCTGATTCCATACATGAACTGAGCAATGACCAGGTTATAAACATGTTCTATCCTGGGGTAATGCCTGGGCAATTCGTAGCAATGTTCCATATACATAATGATCTAAGCCCTCCAATTGAGCCAGACCTGGAAGCGAGCAAGGTTATGAGAGAATTTGTTATATCTACTAATAATGCAGGGTTTACACTTTATGATCTTGTGGATGGCAGGATTAATGCTGAAATAACAAAGCAATTCTGATTGACATAATAAAAAAGTGTCAGAAGGAAAGAAATTATGGGTTCCGTTTCCTTCCAACACAGAGGTGGTTTAGATATATTTTGCTGTTTTCACAGCAGTCTTTAAATATAAATAATCTGGTCTTCTGTTTTATCGAAAATTTCGCACGAAATTTTATTGGGGTTTAATACCCTTCACTTCAGTGTGAAATTTTGGATTCCAAAAATTTGAGAATCTATAATACAAATCCGTAATACTCCACCATTTATGGTGGGGATAGGATTTGCTATCAATAAATTGTCAAATTTTTGTTATCATGCTACTGCAATAAGATACATTGCCTGGCTCCATCCAAGCGGGGTGTTTTCATTATACATCTCGGAATTTGAGTAATACAACTCTGGTATCCCTCCATCTTCTGTCATTACTGAAAGTGTCTTTGTCACATAATACCTGTATCCTTTTTTATTTCCCATGTCTTTGTATATTTTTGCAAGCCAGGAAAATCCCATACACCATTCAGCTTCTCCTCCTCTTTTATAGTAATAGTCATTCTTGTATCTGATCACTCCTTTCTGCCTTACAAGATGCTTTTCTACATTCTTCAGTATAGCATCCTTTTGCTTTTCTGTAACAACATTGTATGGATATATAAGTGAGAGAAGTGCAAGATCCACCTCTTTTGTAGGAGATTCCTTTGGAAGAAGGAAGTTTAATGTATCCCTCCCTTTTTCGATAAGATCATCTCCGACTTTCACTATCCCCTGGATAGCTTTCAGGCCTGCAACACATGCTCCTACACTGGATGCATGCACCTCTTCATTCTCCTCCCACATCCCATTGTCTTCGTCATGCCAGTATTCTATGCTTTTGAGGTATTTTACAAGCTTCTGCAATATTCGCACATCATGTAGGTCTCTCACAACCTTTATTTGTTTTTTTTCAAGTGTTCCTATACAGAACAATAGTGCGCCTATAGCGTCATTCTGCTTGTTTCCCCATTCCTCCAAAAGCTCGTCAAAGCTGAGAGGGTCATATCTGGCATGGATATACTTATAGCGGGCATCAGGCTTTTCCATGATTGCCCAGTCTATTTTGTATTCATGTTTCTTTAGGATGTCAAGAAGAGCGTGATATGTTTTGATAGCCTTTTTCCTGTCAAATGTTTCAAGGCCCATTGCCTGGTATATATTATCCCTTATCCATGCGACATTATAGCCAGTGCTTACATCTTTTCTTGATGCAGCAAATAGCCCTGTTTTATACCTTAGGCTATTAAGAATCTTTTTTGAACGCGATTTGCATATTATGTTTGAGATAATATTGTTCATTAAACCACCACTATATAACTACTATTTAGGGGTAATACTAAGAAGTATATAAATGTTTCTATTTTGACCACCCTTTAGTAATAACTATTAATTGACAAAACAATAGACTTATTAATCCCTGATTGAATCCAGAATAACTATGGTATCTTTAAGCAATATTGTCAACGAGTTCAACCCGCTAAAGGATATGGATCCTATCAATTTCAATCATGAGCATCGCTTTAGGCTTGATGCAGACCCAGTTGAAGCAGTAAAACAAGAAGTAAAAACTATGGCATACTTATTCTCAGCTTTTGTCAAGCCTACTGGAAGGGGTATGCTTGTAGGCGGGTCTATTGGCGCACTTATGAGCTATGCTTCTGGAGATAGTATCCCTGAGGGCTGGATTAGAGGAGCATCAATTGGCTTTTGCTTTGACAAATTGCAATACGATTCCAGATTGATGTATAATTACTTTAAATCATATTTTAAAGCAAAGAACAAATATGATTAAGTTGTTGGAATTTGGCGCGCTTTATGATATATATGTATCCATATATTTATCAAGCCAATATCAAATATAATACAGCTTTCCTTCAGTCTTCTGTTTCCTGTCCATCACAGAATCAGGCTTATTCGTGCGAGGCCTTTTGGTCTCTTCGTCTCTTCTGAAAGTTATATTGATATCACTTAAGAACATATTCATTCCTGCAGCCATGTCAAAAGGCCCTTTTGCTGTGCCATGAACAGCAGGCTCGCCGTCAAACACAATAAGGCTGTTGCTCAGGTAATCTATAAAAAGAATGTCGTGGTCAACGACAAGAGCGCTTGCCTGCTTCTGCTCCATGACATCCCTGATGACCTTTGATACCTTGAGTCTCTGCTCCACGTCAAGATATGCAGAAGGCTCGTCAAGAAGATAAAGCTCTGCTTCTTTTGAGAGGCATTGAGCTATCGCAACCCTTTGCAGCTCTCCTCCTGAAAGCTGATTTATTTTTTTAGTGAAAAGAGGTTTCAGCCCTAAAGGCTTCACAATAACAGCATCATGCTTTTGTATTGCGTCCTTTATAGCATTCATAACAAGCTCTTCAGAATTTGTGTCAATATACTGCGGCTTGTAACTGACCTTGACTTTCTCAGTCACCTTCCCTTTATCTGAATCAGCTACTCCAGCAAGTATCTTTACAAATGATGTCTTTCCTATTCCATTGGCTCCAAGTATGCCTATAACCTGGTTCTTGTATATATCTCCTTCAGGAGCTTCCAGCTTAAAATTGCCAAGTTTTGCTTCTATGTCTCTCCAGCTTGTCATCAGGTTTGTCTCAATCTTTTTCAATGGCTCTCTTGCCTCAAACCTGATAGGATGATCCCTGAACCTTATATTTTCTTCCCTCATATAACCGCTGAGATATATGTTTATGCCTGCCCTTGTACTCTTGGTCTGGCTGGCAATACCATAGCATGATTCCTTTCCATACATGAGATGGACAAGGTCAGCCATATAATCAAGAATGATCAGGTCATGCTCTATTACCATGACTGCAGTCTTGTCATCTGCAAGACCTCTTATGAATTTCGACACTTTCAGCCTTTGTTTTATATCCAGGTAAGAAGTAGGCTCGTCAAAGAAATAGACATTTGCTTTCTTAAGCACAGTCGCTGCAATAGCAACTCTTTGCAACTCTCCTCCAGATACTTTTGCTATCTCTGTATCCATAAATTTATCAAGCTCAAGCTCTTTTGTAATCTTCTCAAGCTCATTTTTCTCATCAACTTTACTGAGCAACTCCCTGACTGTGCCTTTCTGGGTTTTTGCTATAAGGTCAACCTGCTGCGGCTTGTAAGATATACTAATATCCCTTGCTTTTACTTTTTCAAAAAAAGCCTGAGCTTCTGTTCCCTTAAAATAGGCTATCAAATCATCCCAGCTGGACTCATTCTTTTCCCAGTCTCCAAGATTAGGCTTTAGCATTCCTGCAAGAATTTTTATTGCTGTGGATTTCCCTATTCCGTTCCTCCCAACTATTCCTACAACACTGCCGAACTTTGGTACAGGAAGATTATAGAGATGGAATCCATTCCTGCCGTACTGGTGGATAGGCTTTGTCTCCAGCTCTTCTGGAAGGTTTATTATTGATATAGCTCCGAAAGGGCATCTATTGACGCAAATACCGCAGCCTGTGCAGAGTTTTTCATCTATCACGATCTTCTGGTCTTCTCCAAGCACAATGCAGTCCTTGCCTGTCCTGTTAACAGGGCAGAGCTTGATGCATAAATCACCGCACTTGACATGATTGCACTTTGGCTTGTCTACTACTGCTATTCTTGCCATAACTCATGGATATTAGAGTTTTTTAATAAATGTTTCTAATACTTCCTATTATAAATCTCTAGAATTATATCAACTGATTGAGGCATTAAACCATTTTTTATTAAAGCGATTTTTTTCTCATTATCATTTAATTCCTTCTTCAATATTGTTCTAATTGAAGTTCCAGAAACATTTACTAATTTTGGGAAAGAAGAATGAATAACTTTATAACCCAATTCTTGAAATTTTGATAGTTTTGTTTCACTCCACTCACCATAAGTATTGACCAGATTAGGG
>DAOVBM010000074.1 GCA_030670545.1 Candidatus Woesearchaeota archaeon | reverse complement strand
TTTGTTGTGAAAAAAATATGCGGTGAACATATTAATGCCATAAAAGCTAAGTATCAAAGCAATCAAACGAGGTTTAGAATCATTGCCTATAATGCATATAGATTAACGGCTTATATATTTTTGAGCATTTCTACGCCGCCGAGCAATCGAAATATTTAAATAGCTTTGATAATTTGATAAACATATGGGAGACAGCAAAAAAGAAGATATGAAAGAGCCTTCAAAGCTTGAGGAGCAGGAATGTCCTATATGCCATAAAAAGACTCTTACATTAATGGAAGAGGAAAGAGAAGTCCCTTACTTTGGAAAATGCTTCATATTCTCCATGACATGCTCAAACTGCAGGTATCATAAGGCAGATATCGAATCTTCTGAGAAGAAAGAGCCTGCAAAATATACTCTTGATATAGATTCTGAAGATGACATGAAAATACGTGTTATAAGAAGCAGCGAGGGAACAATAAATCTCGTAAGGATAGCAAAGATAGAGGGCGGGTCTGGATCAAATGGCTTCATAACAAATGTTGAAGGCATAATAAACAGGATAAGGCATCAGGTAGAGGCATTGAGGGATTCAGAAGAAGACCCTGCTGTCAAGAAAAAGGCGAAAAATCTTCTTAAGAAACTTACTAAGATATCATGGGGCCAGGAGAAGGCAAAACTTGTTATCGAGGACCCTACAGGAAATTCTGCAATCATCAGTGATAAGGCTGTCAAGTCAAGGATTTAAACATAGAATCCAAATATATTGTAGTTAGAAAGATAATCTTTTTAAATTGCAGGATGTTTCAGAATATATGGTCAGTCACAAAAATGGTAATCTCCGACAGAGAATCAGTGACAATGAGTTCTGGATGCTGGCAAGACGTTATGGATCTGTAATTCTGCTTGAGTCAGCAATATCTGTAAATGGACAGAAACTTGACCAAATTCAGAAATCGTATAATAAGATAAGCAAGATAGTCAAAGACAAGAATAATATTCTTACAGGCCTTATAAGCTATAAAGGCAATACACCATACAAGCGCATGGAGAAGATTAAATTCTTTCCTGATTTCATCTTCAAGGTAAATTCATATGAGCCTGCAAAGCTGTATAAGTGCTGCAAAGGCTGCAAAAAACTGAATAATAAAAACATGGCTAAGCTTATCTCTGAATATAATCCTATAAGGAAAGGAAAAATTGAAAACATTGATGTCCACCCTGCTTTTTTAGGGACAAACAATCCAAATTCCAGTTATTCAAATGAGATTGGATATATATTTGAAAGATATCTTATCGAATCTTTTAAGGATGTTCTTTGCAGTGATGCCTGTGAGATCAGGCAGAGGGTTATCAGGGGAAAGCCTAAGAGGAGAGAAGACAAAGCAGAAGGAGATACAGATATTGTCATATTCTGCAATAAGGACTATTTCAGGAAGCAGATGAATGTCCTGAAGGCAGGATTTGACAAAGGCGGTTTGGATATTGCATGTAGAATTAGATATAAAGATTCTTATGAGAAACTATAGCACTTATTAAGAAATGACAGGACTAGATATGATATCTGCTAAGCCTGCCGTTGACTTTGACTTCAAGCGAGTCATACCTGTTGAGATTCTTCAAAAGCTGAGCAAATTTTGCAATCTCATAAAATGTGAATATGCCATCTACTTCTGTATCTTTTATTTTGCTCTTCTTGTAATACTGAAATTCGATGTTTGAGAAAAAGTTTATTCCTGCTGGAAGCTCTTTCATTATGTCCTTGAATGCCATCATCTCAGCTATACCTCCCTTAAAGTTCCTATAACCATCAGAATCTCCATATTCTTTCATGATGGCCTCGAGAGCATTTGCATCCTTATTCAAAAGTATTTCCCTGAGTTCCTTTTTATCTGGTTCACTATCGCTTATGAGGCCCATAAGCTGTTTTATATCTCTCCTGTAAAATTGTTCAAGCATCCGGCTTGACAAGCGCTTATAGCAGATAATATATTCAATCTCATAACTTTTTTTGTCCATCTTAATATAATCTGAATGGCTGTAATGGACAATCCCATTGTGTATCTTTAATTCATCTTCATATATTCTTGAATTATTGTTTTTCATTGCAAATTTGTTCTTCTTAAGTTGTTTTCTCTTGCCTTTGGGTTTGTATCCTACTTCAAGGATAGCTAATTCAAGATTATTGCCATTCATTCTTAGCGGAATTCCTTTTACAGAAGAATTAGGTATTTCAAAAAACTCAGTCTCTTTCTGCTTGATCTTTTTCGCTATGATGTCCACCCTATGTAATATTCTAAATAGTTGGTTAGTTTAAAAGATTTTCTAAATAAAATCCACTTGCCACTTGCCACCTCCTGCTGTGAACTATTTAAAGCCCTTTTTCTGAGTCTTATGTATGGAAGACAATGATAAGGGAAGTAAATCTTAAGCCGATAGCAGATTACTGCTATAGTAAGCTAAAGGAGGAATGCAAAAATGAGTTCAGAACAGCTGTTAAAACAGAGGCTAAAACCTATGAGCCTAAATGATAATGTAAACAATAAACTTGTGATAAACAAGGCATTTTTTGGAAAAGAAAACTGCCTGAAACTCACTCTTAATAGGCATGGAGAATGTTATATCCATTTTGGAATGCTTGATAAAAATACAAACTCATGGTCATGGAAAAAACTTAAGTTCAATGACGCTGAATTGGGCAGCATGCTTCTTGTTCTGGCAGGAAAAAAGAAGTCTGTTGCCTTTTTCCATTCATACAAGAATACAAATACTCAGATATGGGTAAACAGGGATAAGGACTTTGTTTTCTTTAAGATAAAGGAGATGTCAAAGTCATTGTCTGTCGGAGAACAGGAAGTATTGAGAGTGTTGTTAGAGTATATGATTCTCAGGATGAGTATCAATCTGTAACACCAGAACCTGCTGGCTTATGACTGAGTTAGTTAAAAAGAATAAAGAGAAAAAAATTAATCAATCAGACAAACCATGAGGCTATCATGATTCCCAGTCTTGTAAAAAGCCCTTTTATCTTTTTTCCAACACTTGTCCCTTCCAGGACTATATCCTTATTCTTCAGTTTATTATTGAATTCTTCTATGGGCTTCTCTGAGTTCTTTATGTCTTCGATTATATCCATATCCCTGACATAGATATTATAAGTAGGATTCTCTGATTCTTCACAGCCTATTGATACTATAACCTTGTCTTCTATTTTCATATGCCCTATGGATTCATCACTCAGGTAAATATTGAATATCTCATTCTTATAAGGCACATAATTTGGCAGTTGGATTCCTTTCTCCAGATTCAATTCAGAGATTATCTGCTGGCATACATCCTGGCTGTCTTCTGCAAAGACAAACGAAAAACCAGACACAAGAAACAATAGTATTATCAAAAAGGTTATTTGCTTTTTCATGTTATTACCTCCATTTTAAGCTAATAAATAAAAAAAGGTGCCGCTGACGGGATTTGAGCCCGCGACTTCTAGATAACCCAGTTACGCATACAAGTTTATATCATCAGCAAATGCTTCATCACTCATACAACTTATGAGTCTAGCGCTCTAACCAGGCTGAGCTACAGCGGCATCTTGGTTGAAGAAACAGTATAGCATTTATTAAGGTTTTGGTTGAGTCATCCTCTTTTTGATTTTTATCTGTAGATCTCCTTCTTAGTCATACTATCTGGCCACAAACCGATAGTAAAATTTAAAAAGAGAAAGATTAAATTATATCATATATGGACTCTTTAATATACATTATTGCAGTAAGCGCAAACAAGCCCCTTAAAGAGGGTGAGTCTAAATGGAACCCAGAAGAAGGTCTGAATAATTTGGTAGAAAGGTTTGGAACCGTAATACCACTCTACTCTAAGCCAACTTACTTCTTATCTAAAGGAAATGTTGGGATAGGGGTAGGCTTTATAGTTAAGACAACTAACTCTTTGACTCCTAAAGAAATATCTGAATTTGAAGAAATTTACACTAATACAGGAAGGACAATTGATTTTTATAAGTTAGTAAAGGTGTAAACTGCATATTCTTTAGCGATATATTTATAAATCACTTCCTATTTTTAGAATGAAATATTAAGATATTATTTGGGCCCGTGGTTTAGTGGCTATGCATATTAAATGCACCATGGATAATATCGCCCTTACAAGGCGAGGGTCGCCGGTTCGAGTCCGGCCGGGCCCATTTTATTTGATATATGCGCCGGTGGTTGAATGGTACAATGGGGCGTTGCCAACGCTTCGGCCCGGGTTCGATTCCCGGTCGGCGCAT
>DAOVBM010000073.1 GCA_030670545.1 Candidatus Woesearchaeota archaeon | reverse complement strand
AAGAGCTTGGGATTGAAGAGGAATAGAAATGGCAGAAAAGGACTATTATAAGATTCTTGGAGTATCAAAGGATGCTTCAAAAAAAGAGATTAAAAAAGCATATAAAAGGCTTGCAAAGAAATACCATCCTGATCTCAACAAAGAAGATCCTGATGCAGTTGAGAAGTTTAAGGGCGTAAACGAGGCTGCCAGTGTTCTTGGAGATGATAATAAAAGGCAGCAGTATGACCAGTTTGGGGCAGCAGGCAGCCAGTCCAGTGGATATGGACAAGGTTTTGGTGGATTTGATTTCAGTGATTTTGCAGGAGGAGGAGGATCGTTTGATTTTGGCGATATATTTGATGCTTTATTTGGTGGTGGCGGAAGAAATAGGAGAAGCACAGGCCAGCAGAGAGGGTCTGACCTGAGATATGATCTTGAGATAGAGCTTGAGGATACGGCATCCGGCGCAGAAAAGACCATAATAATACCCAGGCTTGAGCAATGCAAAAAATGCAAAGGCACAGGAGCAGAAAGCGAGGCAGACATTGAAATATGCAGCCAGTGCCATGGATCAGGCATGGTTACGCAGATGAGAAGGACTCCTTTTGGAATGTTCCAGTCAACAACAACATGCCCAAGATGCAGGGGACATGGAAAAGAGATAAAGAAAGAATGCCCTGTATGCGATGCTACAGGACTTGTAAAAAAGACAAGGAAGATAGAGATAGAAATTCCTCTGGGAGCTGAAGATGGCACAAGGCTTAGAGTCACTGGAGGAGGAGAAGCAGGAGAAAAAGGAGGGCCAAACGGAGATCTCTATGTTGTCATACACATAAGGCCGCATAAGATATTTGAGAGACACGGCAATGCCCTATTCTTAGAAGCGCAGATAAGTTTTACTGATGCAGCACTCGGCGGAGAGATTAATGTTCCGACTCTTGACGGAAAAGCGAAGCTTAAGATACCTTCTGGAACTCAGACAGGGACAGTCTTCAGGATGAAGGGAAAAGGCATCCCTAATATGAGAGGTCTTGGCACAGGCTCTGAGAATATCAAAGTCACTATTGAAGTGCCTACAAGGCTTTCATCAAAGCAGAAAAAAATGCTTGAAGAATTTGACAAAAGTTTGAGTAAAAAAGGATTTCTCGGATTATGAACAATCCAGTTAACAGAAATATCCCATTTAATTATTTCAGAATGGTAACAAGTAAGAACCTTTATATATTAAAAATGATTTTCATATTTCTATGAATAAAAAAAAAGAATTATATCATCTGAAAGAACAAAACCCAGAAGAATTAGCTAAAGGCTTAGTTTCTGGAGGAGATTGGCAAGTTCCATTCCCATTAAAAGGACATGACAATGACGGAGTTATAAGAAAATTCTTTATTGGAGAAGTTCAATATCATCCTCATGAAAAACAAGACCGACTTCAAGAAGGGTATGCATTAGTCTGGAGAGAAAATAATACTGTTTCTGATCCATCAATCTCTCATCCTGATAATCTAACAACACATATTCTAACTAAAACTTTAACAACTAGAGAAGAAAAATATGTAAAACTTGAAGAATTAAGTGTTGAATCCTATCCTCCATGTTTTGTTGCTTCAGCAGTTTATAAGGATGCTTTTGCACCAGAAGTTGAAATGTTAAGAGAATTTCGAGAGAACATATTATCTCAAACATCTCCAGGAAAACTATTTATAAAATTTTACTATAGTGGCGCAGGTAAAAAAACAGCAGATTTTGTAAAAGACCAATTACCAACATTAGGAGTTCCGGTAATTAAAAAAGGACTTGATGCTTTAGTTAAAGTGTACTCAAAATATCAAAGATGATTAAGTTGGCTAAAATAACAAAAATTTGACAATTTATTGATAGCAAATCCTATCCCCACCATAAATGGGGGGGTATTACGGATTTGCATTATAGATTATCAAATTTTTGGAATCCAAAATTTCACACTGAAGTGAGGGGTATTAAACCCCAATAAAATTTCTTGCGAAATTTTCGATAATTTCTGAGTTGTATTTAGCATTAATTATATGTATTTCAATGTTATTCCTATAGGCAACTTTATGCATGCAAGCTTCAATAAAGCTTTTATACTTGAACTTCCTAAGCATCTTATAACGATATTTTGTTGTAAACTCTTGCCTAAAAGAATGAAGATTAAGAAATTAGCTGCAAAGATAAGATGGAAAAAATATCATATCCCTATAAAAACGATATTGATACTCATAATCCCTCTATCTATTTATCTTGGCGCTACTAATTATCTTCTCTATGATGAATCCTTCTATCATGAAGAGTTCACTAAAGTAGGGAGTTATGAAAGGGTTCCTGCTGCAAATTCAATACTTGATTCTGTGCTTATATTCTTCAAAAGTGGGGAACCCCTGTTAGATGAGACAAATTTCACAAGCAGTGAAGCAAGACATCTATATGATGTGAGGAACCTAATAATAGATTTCACAGGAGCATTATATCTGCTTATTGTTTTTAAGCTGTTACTGCTTGGCATAATCATATTCACATCAAAAAAGGCTGTTGAGGATGTTATACACATAACTTTTGGTTCAGGAACATTGACAATAATGATTCCATTGATGTTTTCCAGCATTGACTTTAATTATCTTTTTACTGAATTTCACAATTTATTTTTCCCACAGGGAGGCTGGATATTCCCTGAATCAAGCCTTCTTATACAGCTTTTTCCTCAGCAATTCTTTATTAATTTCTCATCAAAGATAGCATACAATTCAATGTTTGTAGGAGGTTTTCTTATATCATTCTCCATTGCGCTGTGGTTCGTTACGAGAAAAAAGTGATGTATTCATTTAACTACCGTAAAGTTTAAATAGTAGTAGAGTTAATATATTCTAAATAATTATTTTATAATGTGATAAGCGAGGTGGAGTTTATGAAATACAAAATGATTTTCTCGGTAATGGTAGTCATAGCTATCCTAATGGCAGTTAGTGGATGCTATAAATTTAGCGGAGAAAATGACAATATATCTGTTTCTGATATATTCGGAGAAGATGAAATAGATGAAGATATGAAAGAGATTACAGAAACACTTGCAGATGAAAGTGAAGAGAATGCAGAAGAAGATGAGGAATCAGCTTTAGCAAAGATACTAAATAAAAGAGCAGAAGAAGCTGAAGTCGAAATCAAAGCAGAAGTGATTGAAGAGGAGAAAGAAGAAGCAGATGACGAAGAAGAGAAAGCTGTTATTCCAACGAAGACTGTTAAAGAAGGAGAGATTGTCAGCTTTGCTGACCTGAAAGCGACTGATGCAGATGGTGATACTATCACATACACATACAGCGAGCCACTTGATGATTCAGGAGAATGGCAGACAGAAGAAGGGGATGCAGGAGAATATATTGTGACAATCACTGCAAGCGACGGCAAGAGCGAAGTATCACAGAAGATAATGATAATTGTCGAGGCATTGAACAATAACCCAGTCTTTGATGTTGAAGACATAACTGTCGAAGAAGGGGATACAGTAGAGATAAAGCCTGATGTGACTGATGCAGACAATGATCCTATAACCATTGAATATCTTGGATGGATGGAATCAGATACATACAAGACAACATATGATGATGCAGGAGTATATACTGTGACAGTGAAAGTGTCTGACGGAAAAACAACTGTATCAAAAGATGTCATAGTGACAGTCAATAACAAAAACAGAGCTCCAGTAATGACAGAAATAAAAGACATTGAAGCAGTAGAAGGTGAAGAGATTGTCATAAGCGCAAAGGCAGTTGATCCTGACGGAGATACTCTCACCTACACATACAGTGAACCGCTTGATGATTCAGGTGTATGGCAGACTGGAGAAGGAGATGAAGGAGAATACATGGTGACAATCACTGCATCTGATGGAGAACTGAAAGATTCCCAGGGTGTGCTTATAAGTATTGTGAGCGCAAATAAGGCGCCTGTGCTGGAAGTGTCTGATGTAACAGTTAATGAAGGAGAAACCGTAAGGCTTGATGTTGCTGCAGAAGACCCTGACGGAGATGAAGTGACAATAACATATTCAGGCTGGATGACATCAGATACAAAGGATACTGGCTATGACGATGCAGGCACATACGAGGTTACTGTAACAGCTTCAGATGGAGACAAAGAGACATCAAAGACAATCACAGTGACTGTCAACAATGTCAACAGGGCCCCATCATTCGGGGCAGGGGCTTTTGACTAAGCCCATTTTTTTATTTTTTCTCTTTTTCTCATTAGCTTTATAAATTCCTGATTATTATATACTGCCATGATTAGCAGAAAAAGGCTGAATAGGATTGTTGACTATCTCACAAGGCCTGTCATGCATATCTTTGTTGAGGATGTTCACG
>DAOVBM010000008.1 GCA_030670545.1 Candidatus Woesearchaeota archaeon | reverse complement strand
AATCCTGAGGCTTATGATATTGTTGGAAATGAAATTGATGAGGATTGTTCAGGAGCAGATGCAGACTATAATTTTAGTATTGAGACAGAGTTTTTGTACCCTTCAGGAACATCCACTTATTACTGTGGAGATGATGTTTGGTATCAGGTTACAATAAGAAGAGACGGAGTTCTTTATAATCCAACAGAAATTGAACTTAATCTTACAAATCATTACGCTACTCTTTATGACTCACATACAAAATCAGATATGACTCATGTTTCAGTAGGAGTTTACAAAGGATATTTTGATTCAGAGCATTTTGACAATAGTGTGCCTGATGTAAGATATGATATCTGGATATATGGGGATATGAACGAGCTGTTGGACTACAACATCCATCGTGATTTTGATATGTTGGATGGCACAGCCCCATCATTCATCCCAACTATATACACTGTGCTCACAAACGCTATCAGCAATTACACTGTAAAAGACCTTGTTGTAAACAGTTCTGAAACAAAAATCGATTGGTCAGAATCAACGCTTGACCTGCATACCAGAGAAATAAATCTCGATTCAGCCCTGACTATAGGCGACAGGTCAGCTTATCTTAATTCATCTGCATACAGCGAACTTAACAATTCAGCAACCCTTACATTCTATAACGTGGACTGCACATCGCCTTATGTGTTCTATTCAGAGACAGAATCAACAAGAGATACAATATTTGCAGAAGACAACCAGTGCCTTGCTCCAAGATGCACAAACATCCAGTGCACAGGAAATACATTAACAGTAACAGTAAGCTCTTTCAGCGGTTATGCAGCAGAAGCAGATGTAAGCCTTACTATTGATGCTGATGATCCTAAGCTTGTTGGCCAGGAAGTGCATTTCACAGCAGATTACAGGAATGTGACAGACGGCTTGCCGATATCAGGAGCAATATGCACAATTTATTTCACTGACGGAAACTATCCAATGGCTGAAGGAGCAATATATACCTACAATCGTACATTTGTGACAGAAGGTATAAAAGAATACAATGTCACATGCAGCAAGACAGGATTTAGCACATTGACTGTTTTTGACAATGCTACTATTGTGAGTGCTGAGATTCCTGAGTTTAGTGTATTGACTTTAGGATTAGGGTTGATAGTTGTTCTAGCAGGATTATTCATAATCAGAAAGAACCGATTGTGATGAGAAAAAAGCAGAAGATTTTTATAGTTCTATCAAAATTAGTTAATTAATTAACAAAAAATGATATTAAACCAAACTGATTCAGAAATTATCAGATTATTCATGAAGAGACCTGAAGCAGAATTCACAGTGGAGGATATAGTCAAACAGCTTAAATTAAAAATAAGTCGCATGACAGTTCACAGGCACATTAAGGGTCTTGTCAAAGAAAATATTCTCTTGTTGAATAAAAAAGGGTATTATAATCAAATAAGAATTAACCTTGGCAATTCAGAGGTATTTGCAATGATTGCGTTGTTGGAAGCTATAAAAAAGAATAATATAATCTCAAAGCTGCCTAAACTAACTCAGGAACTTCTGAATAAGCTAGAGAGCGAACTATCAGAACATCATGAAGTGCACTCAGCAATTATTTTTGGCAGTTATGCGAAAGAAAAACAGCATCCAGAGAGCGATCTTGATTTACTTATTTTGCTTAATGATTTTCCAGTAATAAGTGGAAATAAAAAACAATTTGATAAGGATTTACGCGACAGGGTAAGAGCTAGTATTCAGAAAGTAAACAAATTATATGGTGAGCCTCTAACTATAAATACTCTTATAATGAATGTAAATGATTACAGAGGTATGCTGCTTGACAAAAAAGAAAATGTAGGTAAGCAATCATTCCATGACCATATATTATTAAAGGGTGATATAGCGTATTGGCATGAAATCAAAAGATATTTGGAGGAAAAAAGGTGATGGATCCAGAAGACAATGTAATTGAGAGGTTTGAAAAAATCGTGGAAAATAGTAATGCAAAACTGCTTAATACAATCAAATTAGATGCTTCCCAAAAAAGACTTGTAGAAGCCTACAAAGAAAAAGGCCTTAATTCACTTAATCTTGCCAAAGGGGTCATGCTTCTGTCCTCAATCAAAGAAACAACATCAGAAGGAGAATTCGAATCAGAAATCCTTGACCTTATAAAACATTTCAAACTTAAGATATTGTTAGATCCGGATAGCTCTTTTTATGATTGGGTTATTGAAATTTCTTACTATGCAATGTACGATATTGCAACAGCGGCTATAGCCAAAGAAGGATTCAAATCAAGTACGCATTATACAACCCGTTTAACACTAGAATATCTGTATTGCATCAAAGGAAAGGACAGAACTAAATTATTTAAGATTTACGATAGAGTATTGCTCCGAAGGGAACTGATTAAAAATCTTGAAGAAGCGCAAGAGAAAAGAGAAATTGCCAGATACAATGTTACTGAAAATATCGGATCAGTTGAAGCTCAGGATACACTTGAAGATGCCAATAACTTTATCAATGAGATAATTAAATTAATTGAAGAAGGATACGAAAAGTCATGATTTGAGATTACTGTAACAGTCAGCTCTTTCTCTGGTTATGCAGCAAAACAGGATTCTCAACACTAAATATTCCCTTTCTTTAATTGTATTTTTAGTTTTCTAAACGCAAACACTTATAAATAACTACTTATTCATATATAACAGATGAAAAAACCTACCCATAGACCTAAGTTCAAAAAGAAGAAAAAGGCATTAAAGCCAGGAGAACAGCCAGAAGCTGTAATAAGGCTGAGGATGCCAAGGGGAAGAGAGACATTAGGTATACTTGAACAGAGGCTTGGAGGCAGCAGGCAGAAAATACGGTGTCTTGACGGAAAAACAAGAATCTGCAGGATACCTGGCAGGATGAAGAGGTCATTATGGGTTAGGGAAGGCGATATCGTAATAGTTGAGCCATGGGAATTCTTAGGAGATAAGAAGGGAGATATAGTATATAAATACACAAGGACACAAACAATTGCCCTCAAAAAAAGGGGTATGTTAAAACAGTTGGAAGATATAGAAGAATTCTAAAACAAAAAAATTATTTTTTTGCGCTTTTATTGAGTCTTGGCATGGGCCTTTTTACAGTTATTGGCAGCACGCCATTTTCAAACTCATGTTTTGCTATCTTGACAGGATTATAACCAAGCTTTTCAAGCTTATCTTCAGACAGCTTTATAAGAAAAGGCGCGCCCATAGATATCTGAAGCGCTCTGGAACCGATCATTCTTGCCCTTTCATACTTTGTGTAATCTGTGATAGGCTCATCAGTATCAGGAAGATTCTTGACCATTTTAATTACCTCCTAAAAAAGATCTTAGTTCTTTTGTTTTGTCCATAGCCAGCTCAACCATAGTCTTTATGTCTTCTACAGCTAGTGGACTGTCTCCCCCTTTCTGCATTGCGCACAGCTTTCCATCTTCTGTTGTAGCTACTGTAAGCCTTGCATCAGCAGAAGCTTCTTCTTCAGGTAGCGGGTCAACAATAAGGAATTTTCCTATCTTTAGCACAGTGACCTCAATAGGCTCTCTTGAGAGAGGGAATGGAACATCTGTTAGCTTTTTATAATCAATATTTGTGCCGTCAAATTCAGGAAACCTTGCATTTTTCAGTGCAGCTATTGCTCCTAAAGATGCTGCATCAAAAAGGTTTCCATTGTTATTTATAGGGCATATGTCTATGCATATTATCCATGACTGTTCTCCTTTCTCTATGCATAGCTTCTTGAAGTCAAGAGCATGGCTTTCCCTTATTCCCCTGTCAATAACACGAGCAAGCTCGATTGATTCTATTGAAGGAGGTCCAGGATCAAAATCCGGGCTGGATAAAGGATACAACTCTGCCCCGACCATTATTGTGCCTTTATCAGGTGCGTCAGGGTAAGGCTTGCTTACTTCTGTTTTGATTCCTACTATTACTTCTGTCTCTCCAATCTTTACGCGAGCAGATCCTTCCGCTGTCTTTATCACTCCTGTCTCTACTGATATCTCCCTGAACTGATCAAGCTTCCTGCCATCATAGCGCAGGCCTTTTTCAAAAGCTTTTATTAAGTTTAATCTAAGGTCTTTGTTCATTTTTGACCCTCCTTTGATGCTGTTTTGCTTTCATCGCTTTCTTCCTTTTTTACAGCGCTGCTCTTATCTTCAGCCTTACCTGTTTTTATAGAGGCTTCCTGCTTATATTTGTCCTTCAATGCATTCTTCTGTACTTCATATATTATCTTAATCGCCTTTTTGCCCAGTTCAAATGCCTTAAAGAGGTTATCTTTATCAACTACCCCATCCATTTGCAGAAGAGTTAATTCTCCTGTCCTGGGAATAACCGCTAGAGGTATGTCTGCTACAGAACCTTCATAAGCTTCTTCATCATAGTCCAGATCAACCAGCAGTGTATCATTGATACTGCCTATAGCGATAGAGCATACAAGATCTTTCATGGTAAGCCCTGCATCTGCAAGAGCTATTGAAGCTGCGCAGATTCCTGCACATCTGCTTCCAGCATCTGTTTGCGGAAGCTCGATAAATACATCCACTACTGAATTTGGATAATCCCCTAGGTCAAGCACAGGTGCCAGAGCCTTTTCAGTTACCATAGAGATCTCTTTAGACCGTCTATTTGCTCCAGGGCGTACTCGGTTTCCCATGCCGCTGAAAGGCATCATATTATAATTACATCTCAATATGCCTTTTTTAGGATCCTGCTTGAACTTTGGAAAAAGATTCCTTGGTCCGTATACAGCAGCATAAGCTTCTGTATTTCCTATCTTGAAATATCCTGAACCGTCTGCTCTTGGAATCACGCCTGCTTTTGCGATAATCTTCCTTGGTTCGTCATTTTTTCTTCCTTCTCGTTTGTATGTCATATAATCACCTTATTATACTTTTAATTTTCATGTTTTATTGCAATACTATTGGGAACTAACTTCGACAGTATCTATCTTCTTGCCAGTAGTTTTTTCAAGGTAAGCCTTGATCCTGTTTGTCAGGCCGTTGATATGCGAGTCTTTCTCAATCATCTTTATTGCATCTACAGCGCAGATTTCCATCTCTGGCTCTCCCTGTACCCATACTATTCCATTTTGGCCTACGACTATATTGCATCCTGTAGCCCTCTTTATCATGGTCACCATTGAGCCTGCTTTGCCTATTACTCTTGGAACTTTGTTTGTATTTACATTGACAACCCTTCCTCCATCCAGTTTGCGAAGTCCAGGTCCCCTCATTGTAAGATCCACAAGTTTCTGGCTTGTCACATTGACAATCTTAGCAACTACTAAGTCTCCAATATCATAATACTGAGTAAGGTCAGCGCCTCTTGCTATATATTCACTTGAAGCATCCTTGATGCTAAGCATTGCGCTGTATGCGCTGTTAGTATCAATTCTCCAACCTGATATTGCAAGATCAATTACATTGCCTATTATTGTATCTCCTCTCTTTGGATTATATCTCCCTGAAAGTGAGATAAGCTTCACTACTTTTCCATCTATGCGCACAAGACCAAGCTTATTCGCTATGATTCTATCTCCTTCCCTGTATGTTCCATATGAAGGTAGAAAATCCATTCCTACTGCAAGAATCTCTCCAGGTACTACTATGTCCTTGTCCTTTGTTAATAATTCGCTCATTTTCTATCAACCCGTTAATTTTTTAGTTTTATTTTTTATCAAGATTTAACATAATCTTTCATCTGACAGCCAGAACCTTTGCTTCAACACTGCCATGGCAGACTGCATTTATCTTCTCATAAAGATCTTCTTCAAGCCCGCCCGGAATCTCCAACACAACCACAAGGCTTCCGTCATTCTGCCACTGCTCCTTTATCATCCTTCCAAAAGAACGGATGACATGATGCGATTTTGAGGCAAATTCTGAAGGAATTGTCAGCTGAATCTCTTTTATCTCAAATTTGATAGGAAGTATTGGCCTTAACTGCTTGATTATCTCCTGTACCTGCAGCTTTATGTCCTTGTATTCATCAATCCTTATCTTTGCCTGCTCAAACGCATTCTCTATCCTCGTAATCGGATGCGGAAGATGTGTCCTTGGATCAACGCCATTCCTATGAATCATATTGAGGATCTGTTTCCTCTTCTGCTCAAGCGCACTTTTCCTGTGCTCTGCAGTAAGCTGTATCTCTCCTTTTGTTATGATTTTTTTTGCAATCTCAATATGGTCATCTGTTTCAAATATCTGTTTAAGAGCATTATCCGGAGCCTGATCGCCTTTTTTTGAATCTGAAAATATGGTTTCTGAAGCAAGCACATCCCTCATATCAACATCCTTGCCCCCTTTAAGGAGAAGCGCACTATCACAGTCAACCAGCACTTCAAATGACTTGCCGTGTGTCTTCAGCCGTGCAATAACAGCATCTTCAACTTTTACATTGCTTACCATTATGTATTACCCCCCTCTTTTTTTAATAATGAACCAAGTGATCATTTTTTCTTAGCTTCTTTCAGCAGCTTTTCAAGCTTGGCTTTATTGACTTTTGTGAATTTCCTATCTTTGATAGTGATGTAAGCTGCATCGATACGGTTTATATTGAACTCTTTTCCTATCACTTTGTTCAGTATGCTAACGCATGATTTCAGCCAGTCCTCAATAAGGATGTCTGGCTTGTACTTTTTCAGCAGTATCTCTTCAACCTCTGTCTCGTACTCCCCCATCACGCTTGCATAATACTGGAAATATATGCCTGTAGGATCAGTCTCAAAAAGTGCAGGCTTGCCGTCAGGATCTATACCTCCTACAATTATGCTCACTCCAAAAGGCCTTAATCCTCCTGACTGTGTGCATATTTGCTTTAGGCTGCAAATATCCTTAACAATTGTTGATACATCAATAGTAGTGTCATATGTTATCCTGTGCTGCTGCGCAGCAAGCTGTGCTCTCTCTATAAGCACTCTTGCATCCGAGAGTATTCCTGATGCAGTCGCTCCAATGTTATCATCTATCTGGAAGATCTTCTCTACTGCTTCTGCGACTATAAGCTTGTCAACTATCCTCTTGTCTGTGACAAAAAGCACACCGTCCTTACAGATAATCCCTATAGCTGTGGATCCCTGCTTTACTGTCTTCTTTGCATATTCGACCTGCAATAGCCTTCCGTCAGGGCTGAACATAGTTATTGCCCTGTCATATCCCATCATCTGATGTTGCATTGGTTGCATGATAATTACCTCCTTTATCCTCCTATATAGTTATCATAAGCCTTCTTCA
This sequence comes from Candidatus Woesearchaeota archaeon, assembly GCA_030670545.1. Taxonomy (GTDB): domain Archaea; phylum Nanobdellota; class Nanobdellia; order Woesearchaeales; family JAGLGH01; genus JAGLGH01. The sequence continues at coordinate 29,326 of DAOVBM010000008.1, read as the reverse complement.
TTATTCCACTCACGCCGATTGAACGAACTATAACTTCCCTTTCTCTTATAGATGTTATAAAAGCAAGCGATGCCTTCAGGTTATCGACTGACTTGTGCGCTACCCTTATCAGGCCTTTCTGCCTTTTTGGGTCATATTTATCCTTTAGGATCATGATAGCTGCCTCTGCCATGCCAAGCTCGCCCATATAATCAAAAGAAGCGTCCAATAGGGATTCTGAGACATCGTCTATATCAGCAAAAATGTCAAGACTGTCTCTTGATATTATTTCATAAGCAAGATATCTCTTCCTTTCCCTTAAGCTTGGTAATAATGGTTTAAGTTTTTCTTTTGCCATTCTAATATTAACCTGAGAAAATATGTCTCGTTTTCTTCTCGTCACCTATGAGAGAGTTGCATAGGATATATAAAGGTTTCTATAATTTGTTTATCTTACTGATTGGGAAATCAAAGATGTATTTTACACGAAAAAAAGCAGAAAGCCTTGCCCTTTAGGGCGAGGATGAATGCTATTGCATTTTTGCTTGCTGCTTTTATTTGTGTCCTAGAAATCCGTCTCGAAAATCCGGAGCAAGCCCAGTCCTTTAGGGCTGGATAAGTCGGATTTTAGGATTTCTATGACTTTAGTTTTCCTAATATGCAGTCATTTTTATAAATACTTCTCTATTCCCTGCCTTATATGGAAGAAAATTTCAATCAACTGATTAGGGAAGCGAAAAATGTCTATAATGCGAATTTCGATAATACAGCATGGTTTGGAAGATGCATTTTCCTCAGCTGGTACTGCGACCTTGGCACATGCAAGTTCTGCTTCAGATCAACAATAAAGCACAAGATAAGGCATGCGAAGTCTGCAAAAAGAAGTATATCATCCCTGTTGACAGATGCGCTTATAGGCAGGAATCTGGGCTGGAGAATAGAGTTTCTTACAGGCGGATACAGGATATTCACATTTGATGAGATGCTTGACATAATCAGGAAAGTTTCCCATGTTTTTGGAGAAAAGATATGGATAAACCTTGGAACATTAGACAAAGAGCAACTCGAACTCATAAAGCCCTATGTTGAAGGTGTTTGCGCATCAATAGAGACTGTTGAGCCTGAGCTTCATGATTCTATATGCCCTGACAAGCCAATCCAGCCATATTCAGATATGCTAAAGCTGGCAGGAGAGATGGGTTTCAAAAAGAGCATGACTGTTGTCATAGGATTAGGAGAGAAGAAAGAAGATATAGATTATTTGTTTGATTTCATAGAAAAGCACAAGCTTGAGAGGATAACATTCTATGCCCTAAAGCCAGTAAAAGGAACGCCTTATACAAAAAGCCCTGAACCAGAGTATTATGCATGGTGGATAGCAAAGACCAGGATAAGGTTTCCAAAGCTGGAGATAATAGCAGGCCTTACACCAAAGCAGCCAGACTATACAAGACTCATCCTTGAAGCAGGAGCAAATGCAATAACAAAGTTTCCTGTGCTCAAGAAATTTAATTCTCCCGAAACACAGCTTATTGAGAAAATGGTGAATGATTCTGGCAGGAAATTTATAAGTGTATTGAACCACTTACCTGATATTGATTGGAATCAGAAGATTGATGAGCTTGAGTTTGATGATGGATTAAAGGAAGAGATCAGACAGAAGCTTGAGATGTATTTGAGGAAGATGAAGTAATATCCGAAATATTTCCGGTTTTTTCTAGTCTTGATTAATAAATAAGTTCTGTTTCTCTTTGTTTCATGGGAAACATACCGCTTTATCTTGACACAAATATATATATGGACTTCTTTTTGAACAGGGATAAAAGTAATCCTGCAATGCTTTTGTTGTTAAAGGCACTCTCCTGCAAATACAAGATTGTTATTTCTAACATAGTATTAAATGAAACAAAGATAAATCAATGTGGTGATGACCTAAAAGCACTGCTTATGCAGTTAACAAGACAGAACAAATTAATAAATATTTTTACTAACCCTGAGGACAGGAGAGAGGTTGAAAAGTTAATAAAAGAAAGAGACACTCCTTATAACGATACTCTGCATGCAGTTCTATGCAAAAAATCAGGAGCAAGCCATTTTGTTACAAGAAATATGAAAGACTTCGTAAGACTCAAAGATATTGTAGACCTAAAATACCCTGAAGAGCTTTAACGGATTGTTACATCATCAAGCCCAAATTCCTTAATTAGTCTTTCCTGTTCTTTATCAGTCAGTTCCTTAGCAGTTCTTTCTAATCTCTTTTTTGATGCAAGTTTTATACCTCTATCTATTGCAGAACCCTGCAATGACCTCAAAATGGCAAGATCCTTTCTTCTTTGGTACTCTCTTACAGCTGTTCTTATCGCGTCTTTGATGAATTCCTGAAAACTTGAAAATCCTTCTGCTCTGGTTACTTTCTGCGCTTCAGATATAAGCTTGCCTGTAAGCCTTAGGCTTACCAGTTTATTTGCCATAATAAGATGTAATTTGATCCTAATATTTAATGATTTCTATTTGATATATAAATGATATTGATTTGATGTCACTGGTTTAGCCAGCTAATAGGTTATTTCTTCAACCCAATATTTAAATAAGGTTTTTATGATTCAATCTTTATCAAACCAAAAGGTGATAATTATGATGGAAGTTGATGAAGAAAATATGGATAAGATAACAGATGATATAAGGGATGTAATAAACCTGATTAAGGTGTTTGAGAAAGAGTATAATATCCCAGAAGAGGCTGTCCAGCAGATGAGGGACAAGTTAGAGGGTGTTGTGAAGAAGATTGCTGCATTGTAAAAAAACAAAATATTAAAAAATAGTTCTTATTTTAGGCTACAGTACAGGGGGCTGTAGTGTAATTTGGTTATCACTGGAGGCTGGGGGTCTCTTAATCGGGGTTCAAATCCTCGCAGCCCCATACTTGTTTTATGAGTGCAGTTGCGAACATAGTGAGTAACTGTATAGTGGGTGGCTGAGGCGGCAACGCCTTAGGTGACAATCCTCGTAGCCCCATTTATTATTGGCATTGAGTTAGTTAATGTTTTTCAATATTTTACAGTGTTTCAAATCCATACTAAAATCTTCTTTGTCTTGTAATTCTACATTTGGAATTACTGCGACCATTAGTATTCACAAATGAAAAGAATGTATTAGAAATTGATTTGAAATCGCTGCATCTTGTACTCATATCCTAAGCACAAGACTCTTTTTGATATCACCAGCCAAAGAAACATCTTTCAGCTTAATTGGTTTATGCCTGAGCACATCATATCCTTTTTCATTGTATCTTGGGATAAGATGCCAATGGACCTGGTTTGCTTCATCCATGTAAATCAGATATACTTTCTTGACTTTTAGCGTCTTAAGCAATGCGTTCCTTACCTCATCCACTTTCTCCATCATATATTCATAATCCTTCTTCGAAAGCAGGTGGAGGTCAGAAACAGATTTTTTCCAGACAACAACAGTGTGGCCTTTGACTATTGGATAGTTCGCCAGACAAGCATATAGTTTTCTGTCTTCATAGATCATTGCATCCTTGTATGGTTTGGGGAGTTTGCTCTTCATTTGATGAATCCTTTATTTGGAATATTTAATCTTTTCTATTAACATACCAAATAGGTAGGAATCCAATATATTATAAAATAATATAAAATATATTTAATAATATAATCTCTTATTTCCTAATATAACCCAAAACTATATAAATAACAACATCCAATACCTGAAACAGCAATGAAAAAACCTATATCAGCTACAATAGATGAAACATTGATCAAGTGGATAGAGAAGCAGGTAAAAGACTCAGTTAGGTTCAGGAACAAGTCTCACTTGATTGAGACTGCTCTCACTAATCTAAAAAAAGAGGTGGAAGATAAATAATGGCAGAATGTTTCAGCTATGAGATAATCAGAGAAGGCGAAGAAGTCATAGTGAGGATAGACTGCGAGTCATGCCCTTTCTTCCCATCTATAGAAGATGACTCTTCAGTAATGTCAAGGTTTTTTGATGTGCTTATGGAGGCAGGCAGGGTAACGAAGATAGTGTTTGCGCAGAAGAGGGATTATGAGTATGATTATGCGCAGACACAGATGCTCATCGAGTTTGCGCAGCTTTTCAACCAGCTTGTGAAGCAGAGAGTTGTTGCATATTATCTAAGATCAGATGAGAAGTGCATAATGTTCACTTCAGCGTATTTTGCAGACATGCAGAATCTTGTATACAGCACTCTAAAGAGCGATCCAGTAGGCACTTATGTGCATATAAAAAGGCTTGCAAGGGATGAGAGGATAAAGATAGACAAGCTTAAAGATGCTGCGCATATAAGATGTGAAAAAAGGTATCTTGCTCTTCTGAATTATCTGGCCAAGGTTCTTGAAAAGACAAGGATAATAGCCATATCAAGGCCTTATCTTGAGGGATATAAGGTAGGAGACAGGTCGATATACAAGAGGATTTTTAGGCCTACGACAAAACCGGATTTCATGTTTACAAAGCTTATGGCAAATTATCCTTCTGAGGGTGAAGAGCTTGATAGCTATAACATTGATGATACTGAAGTGACAATATTCTCTACTCCAGATACAATCCAATATCTTTATCATATAATGCCTCCTGAATTCAAGCTTACAGAAGAAAAGTACGAGCTTCTTGATATAGCAAGGAACATCATGGCGCAACATAAGCCCAAGAAATCAGAGTTTATAGATCCGCAGAGGATGCGGGAAGTTTTTTATAATGTAGGCCGTGACCTTATGGAAGAGCTGGCTGTAAACAAAGGCATAAAACTAAGAGCAAAGGAATTTGATGAGCTCACAAAAATACTTGTAAGATACACTGTGGGATTCGGACTTATTGAAGTGCTTCTCCAGGACAAGAAAGTGCAGGACATCACAATAAACTCTCCTATGGGCCAGATTCCCATGTTCATTGTGCATGCTGATTATACTGATTGCAGGACAAACATAATCCCTACTGTTCCTGAAGCTGAATCATGGGCGTCAAAGCTGAGGATGATCTCAGGAAGGCCTCTTGATGAAGCCAACCCTATACTTGACACAGAGATAACAATTCCTGGAGCTTCATCAAGGGTTGCAGTGATTGCTCCACCGCTTAATCCATCAGGGCTTGCCTATGCTTTCAGGAGGCATAGGGACAAGCCGTGGACACTTCCTCTTTTTATAAAGGCCAGGATGATAAATCCTCTTGCAGCAGGCCTTATGAGCTTTATCATCGACGGCTCAAGGACAATACTTGTGGCAGGGACAAGAAGCGCAGGAAAAACTTCACTGCTTGGTTCTGTGCTGACAGAAATATTAAGGAAATACAGGATACTTACAATAGAGGACACTCTTGAGCTTCCTTCTCCTGCATTAAGAAAGCTGGGCTATAATATCCAGCAGATGAAAGTAGCTAGCGCATTGACAAGAGGTACTTCTGAGGTATCTGCTGACGAGGGTATAAGGACAACATTAAGGCTTGGCGATTCATGCCTGATTGTGGGTGAAGTGAGGTCTACGGAAGCTAAAGCATTATATGAAGCTATGAGGGTAGGCGCACTGGCAAATGTTGTTGCAGGAACAATACACGGAGATTCCCCTTACGGCGTATATGACAGGGTAGTTAATGACCTTGGAGTCCCTAAGACTAGCTTCAAGGCAACTGACATAATAGTGGTCGCAAATCCTATCAAAAGTCCTGATGGCCTGCACAGGTGGAGAAGAGTCACTCAGATTACAGAGGTAAGGAAGTTCTGGGAGGATGACCCCCTGAAGGAAGGTGGTTTTGTTGACCTTATGAAATATGATTCTGCTACTGACGAGCTGCAGCCTTCAGATGACCTAATAAACGGTGAATCAGACATAATAAAATCAATTGCAGGAAATGTGAAGGAATGGGCTGGCAACTGGGATGCAGTATGGGACAATGTGCTGCTGAGAGCTAAGATAAAAGAAAGGATTGTAAAGGCAGCAGAGGATAAAGGGAACATGGATTTGCTTGAAGCCCCTTTCTCAATAAAATGCAATGATGAGTTTCACAGGGTATCAGAAAGTGTCAGGGAAGAGGTAGGAGCGCTTGACAGCAAGATGATATATTCAAAATGGAACAGCTGGCTTTTAAGGGAGCTGAAAAGGCATAGCTGATTATAAGACATAACATTACTCAAAAATCGGGAAAAAGAGGATGGCTAATCAAGAAGAATGGAAAGACCTGCTCAATAAGTATGAGGAGAAAATACAGGTAGAGCTGGGAGACAAAGAGGCTGCTGAAGTTAAGCCTGTATTCTCAAAGGAATATGTTGAATTCAAGAAAGAGGCTCTTCCACCTCACTTTTCCTGGTATGAGAGGTTATGCAACTGGAGCGGGAATATCCTTAAGATGAAGCCTGATCCCAATAAGGCCTTAAGTATACAGGCAGATATAGATGCCTGCCATCTCAATACAACTCCTCAGGGGGTCATATCTCTCTCCTTCCTTTTTCCGATGATGTTCATGATATTAGGCTCTTTTCTGGGATATGCTTTGACTGGAGGAGGGATGTTCTTTGTCATTATCAGCCTCATGGTGGGCGCTGTGATGATAGTGCCGCTTGGAAAGATTCCATCATATTTTGCCAACCAGTGGAGGATGAAAGCATCGAACCAGATGGTGCTCTCCATATTCTATATTGTTACCTATATGAGGCACACCTCAAACATTGAGCTAGGGGTGAATTTTGCAGCAGACCACCTTTCACCTCCATTATCCCTCGACCTTAAAAAAGTATTTTGGGATGTAGAGACCGGCAAGTTTGAATCTGTAAAAGACTCACTTGATGTATATCTGCAGAGCTGGAAAGGATATAATGATGAGTATATAGAAGCTATGCACCTGATAGAATCATCTTTGTATGAGCCATCTGATGAGAGAAGGCTTCAGCTGCTTGACAAGTCGCTTGAAGTGATACTATCAGAAACTTATGAGAAGATGCTGCATTTTGCGCATGCTCTCAAGTCTCCTATAACAATGCTCCATATGCTTGGAGTAATACTGCCTATACTGGGCCTTGTCATACTTCCGCTTGTAGTGAGTTTCATGGAAGGAGTAAGCTGGGTGCACCTTTTCACTTTCTATGTTATACTCCTGCCTGCTTTAGTCTTTCTGTTGGGAAAGTCTATACTTTCCAAAAGGCCTACAGGGTATGGCGATACTGATGTATCAGAGATCAATCCTGAACTGAAGAAATACAGAAAGATAAAGCTTAATATTGGAAAAAAGCCTTTATTTATCAACCCAATATACATATCAATAATTGTAATTGCAATATTCTTCCTCATGGGCATATCTCCGCTGATCCTGCATAGCATAATGCACACTGAGGATGACTGGACATGGGATCTAGCAATAGGAAATCATAAGTTCCTTGGCTACAAGATGAGCAGCTCTGAAACTGGTCCAAATACAGGCAAGGTGATGGGCCCTTATGGCCTGGGAGCTTCATTGTTCAGCCTTCTGATTGTATTGGGATTAGGGATTGGAATAGGATTGTACTATAAGATTACATCAAAGAATGTCATAAAGATAAGAGATCAGTCAAAAAAGCTTGAGCAGGAATTCGGATCTGCACTTTTCCAGCTCGGCAACAGGCTTGGGGATGGGATGCCTATTGAGCTTGCATTCGGCAGGGTGGCAGAGAACATGGCAGGCACAGTCTCAGGAAATTTCTTCAGCCTTGCATCAAACAACATAAGAAGGCTTGGAATGGGTGTCCAGCAGGCAATATTTGATGAGAAAGTAGGAGCACTTAATTCATTTCCTTCAAATATAATAGAGAGCAGCATGAAGGTTCTTATCCAGAGTGCAAAGAAAGGTCCAAAGATAGCATCAAACGCTCTTCTCAATATCTCCCAGTATATCAAGGAGATCCATAAGGTCAATGAAAGGCTGAAAGATCTGCTTGCTGATATTGTCAGCTCTATGAAATCCCAGATTAGTTTCATGGCTCCTGTAATATCAGGTATTGTTATTGGAATCACATCAATGATTACTACCATCCTAATAAATTTGGGTACACTTCTCAGTTCTGTACAGGAGTCTGGAAGCGAAGGAGGAGCAGCAGGGGTGGGAGGCGCAGGCCTGATGAGCATGTTCGGGGATGGAATTCCAACCTATTTCTTCCAGATTGTTGTCGGCTTATATGTTGTTGAGATTATCTATATCCTTACTGTGATGAGCAACGGCATCGAGAACGGCGCAGACAAGCTTGCAGAAAAATATAACCTTGGAGTGAATCTTATAAAAGGCACAATCACATATGTAGGTGTATCATTGGTGATAATGCTGCTCTTCAATATGATTGCAAGCACTATACTGACTAAAGTCGCTTAAAGTGTGTTTTGTTAAAAAAAGTATGTTAATTATCGACTGATATACTTTTAATTAACATTTCTTTCCATTCTACATTTTCATTAATTCCAGTTGTTTGTGCAGGAGTTAATACTTTAAGTGCTTGAGGTTTTCGTATCGAATTGTAGTATATCCTAAAATTCTCAAAATATTTTTTGGTGTTTCATCTTTTAAAATGCCCTCATGACTTTATCTCTTTGCCTAAATGTTACTACATCTTTTTCATTTACCACCATATATTACAGTAATTCTGAAAATAATACAAACTTTTCGATTTTTATACCGAAAGGTTTATTAATTACCTATGCTTACATAGGTAAATGGCAAATAAAAAACGAGGAAGACCATCTACAATAACAATTAAAGTGGGAAAAGAACAACTTAAATTAGCAGATAACAACATAAAACAAATTTTAAAAACAAAAATAAGGCAATTTCAAAAATCTGGTGCTTATATACCAATCTCTCAAAATTATAGTAAACATGAAGCATTTGTAATTGTTATGGAAAATAAAGTAAAATGATAATAGACCTTGAAATGATAGAATGGAAGAGAAAAGTTATATCTCTACATGAAGCAGAGTATAAACTTGAAAAATATTCTAAAGAGGGTAAAATAAGTTCAAGAGAAAGGAAAAAAATTAAAAAAATTATTGATCAACTTTGGATTAAAAACTGGGATTTCTACCCTGATAAAAATCCATTAATTGAACAATGTTTTAAACTGAATTTTACTTAATGGCTTTAAGTTCTGTATCATGAAGTTTACTTGGTTTAGGGTATCTATCCTATCAAATACTATGTTTAGACTTGTATTTTTTGTTACTATTTGAAGCCTATTTTTGCCATTATAATCTATAGGCCCTTGTGATGCTTGAGGGACATCTTTATAAGTCCAGTCTTCACATAACAAAGTTAAAGGTGTTTTTCTACCACTCCATGCTATCCACCTTGATACAGCATCAGCCTGATAATGTAATGATGGTAATAACATAGTTGCATTTGACGGTTTCCATCTTCTAGGCATTATCCCAAAAACTATACTAAACATATCGAGACTTTTTAATGTTTGCAAAAATTTGCTTAGTTCAACTTCATATTTTTTGAAACTTCTGAACTTTATAGCATACTTGTTAATGCCAAGTTTTTTTGCTGTTATAATTTTGTTTAACATATCAGATGTGTAAATCTCTGATACAACAATAATTTCTTTGCCTGGGTTTCTGTTTTTCCATTCTTTTATCTGTTGTTCTAAGATTTGTGCTGACTGCTTTGGTGACCTTTCAAGCATACACATATGTTTAAGTTCTGATATACTTTGAATTTTTTCTATAAAATCAAGATCGCTATCAGTCAAAGCTAAACCATTTTTTAGTTGAAAATCTACCAGAAAATCATATCTTTCAAATTCTTGTGATAGTTTTTTCAGGTTCTCTTGTTCCACTTTTATTTGGTCTTTGTGCATTATCATATCTTTTTGTTTAGAACTCACTTTCTTGACATAGACAGCATATGGGCTAAATCTTAAGATTGGCAACTTATATTTTTTCCCATCAAGAAGGTCTTTATGTGTTGGCATAACATATTGTTTTTTTGTTGTAGTATATTCTTTTTTTTGCATTTTGATTTACCTCTTCTATTTTAATGGATCAGATGTTAATCAGAAATCACCAAGAGGTGAAGTCTAATTACCTTACCACCCCACCCCGATTTACCTAAGTAAATGGAAGTTATTTATATATTTTTCTATATTTTTACAACTTTTTTAGATTTTCTCTACTTTTTCTTTAAGAGTCAATATTTAATAGTAATAGTTTTAACAAATCCATTAAACCATAATATTTATAAACACCCCTCAATTCTATGCAAATACTCGGGTATCTAAATGAATCATAAATAACAGAGGGGAATTTCATATGGCTAAAGTTCAAAAAAAATCAATATCTAAAGGAAAGAAAAAGAAATGGCTTAAAATCATCGCTCCCAGATTATTCAATAATACAGTGTTGGGAGAAAGCTATGTATATGATGCAAAGCAGATTCTAGGTAAGAGTATTAAAGTAAACATGATGACTCTTACAAGGGATCCAAAACAACAGCATGTTAATGTGTTATTTGAAGTGAAGAGCATTGATGGTGACAAAGGGCTTGCTGAAATAAAAGGATTTGAGATATCTCCTGCATTCCTAAAAAGGATTATCAGAAGAGGAAAAAACAGGGTTGACATGTCATTCACTTGCATGACAAAAGACAAGCGGATAAGGGTCAAGCCAGTAATCCTTACAAGATCGCTTACACATAATTCTGTGCTTACAAGTCTTAGAGAATCAGCTTTTGAATCAATAACAAGAATCTTTGCAAAGTATAAATTTGAAGATCTTATAAATGACCTTCTTGCATATAAGATACAGAGGCAGATAAAAGAGGGCCTTAAGAAAATATATCCTCTAAAGTCATTTGATATAAGAGTCATAAAAGAAGAGGCAGGCGAGAGTCTGAAAGCGCAAGAAAAGGTGTCTATCGAACCTGTTGCAGAGCCTGAGTCTGGAAAAGAGAAGACAAAGAAAGAGTCTAAAGAGAAGACAAAAGAAGAAACTAAAGAAGAAACTAAAGAAGAGATAAAAGAAGAGCCTAAGAAAGAAGAGAAAAAGCCAGAAGCAAAAGAAGAGAAAGCTGAAGAGAAGACAGAACCTAAAGAGAAGACAGAAACTGACAAAGAAGATGTGAAGGCTGCTGAGAGTGAAGAACAGAAAGCAGAAGAGTGAAAATGCCCAAGCCTATAATCGATAAGGAAAAATGCACTGGGTGTGGCTCATGCGTAGGCATCTGTCCTATGGATGTCTTTGAGATCAAGGAAGGCAAATCCATTCTAAAGAAACCTGATGAATGCATAGGCTGCAGAGCATGTGAAGTGCAGTGTCCTGCTGAAACTATCAGGATTGAGGATTAATCAGAATTTTTCTTTAACAGAAGATTTAAAAAGACAGAATTCTTCCACTTTTTATGCCTACATATCATTACATATCAAAAGACAAAGAATCAGAATGCGATTACTGCAGAAATGGATTTGATTATTCTCAGAAGATGTCTGACAAGGAACTTGTGATATGTCCAGAGTGCGAAGGTCCTATAAAAAAAGAGATTACAGGCGGCTTGGGATTTATCCTTAAAGGCAGCGGATGGTATAGGGATGGATATCAGAAAAAACCTGAAGATAAAAAGCCTAAAAACGCATTGGAAAAGAAACTATAATTCACTAATATTTCTTCATAAACCTGTCAAAATCATTTATTATCTTGTAGCTGTTGCTTAAGCCTATCCTGTCAGCGCCAGCATATATCATTGAAAGCGCAGACTTTATGTCATTGATCTCTCCTGCTGCCTTTACCTTGTATGGCTGGATGCATTCTTTCAGGAGCATGACATCTTCTATTGTTGCCCCTTTGATTTCGCCATTTTCTTTATATTTTCCTGTTGATGTTTTTACAAAGAGATTATCATAGCCTACTCCAAGAGAAAATCCTGCTTCTTTTATATATCCACATACCATCTTTTTCTGCGCATTATTGAGTCTTCCAGTCTCAATTATGAACTTTGCTGTAAAATTCTCATGTAATTCATCTGTTTCATCAAACCTTAAATGACCAAGATACTTGCTGAATATCGCAAATTGCTTAAGATTAAGATTGTCAAGGAAGTTTTCAGGGCGCGGCATAACAGCCATTATGCATGCAGTTATTTCTTTCTCTATATATCCAAAATCATTCTCTAAAATCTTCTCAATATTAAGAACATAGTCAAATTCTTTTGCCCCTTTTATTTCTGAAGTGATGGTTTCATTTACTTTATAGACAATAGTTGATAAACCATAAGGAAAATCAATAACAGTGCATGGCTTTATATCAAAATAAGCCAGAAATTTGGTAATCTGAGGAATATGTTGAGGATATACACACACTGTTTTTACTTCCTTACCATATCTGGCAGACTCTTCCATAAGCGTTTTTATCTTTTTGCTGAAGAGCGGCACTGCATTATCAAGGAGAGTATTGTCAAAGTATTTTGCAAATGCTGCTTTGTCAATGTTCTTATCTTTTATCATCCCGATAAGTAAATCATTGCTAATTTCCATATTCTCACTAAATTACTGAATTACTGAACAGCTTATGCTTGTTTGGAAGCTGCCCTGTCTTTGCATATTTTTTAAGGTCTTCATATCTTATGTCTATTATCTCAAGCGGACCTTCAGCAGGCCCATCTTTAGGCAGCCCTATGACATTCATTATAAGATTAGGGAGAGTGAATCCCCATTGTTCGCCATAAGGGCTTTTGTACATCTGACATCCAGATTTTATATGCCATGTATTTCTCGCAAGCTTCTCCCCTCCAAAATGGTCATCTCCAGAAAGATTGATTCCGAATCTTCCAATCTGGTATGCCTGCGTGCTTCCTTGATGGTCATACATCTTTTGTGTAGGCCGCATGCTGTCAGTGTTCTTTGCAGTGCCTTGTTTGTGCTTCCCCTTTATTGCGTATAGATAAGACTCCTTGTATCTCAATGCATCATAATCTTTCATATTCACAGAATCTTTATTCACAATCCCTATCAGCCCTTCGATAAGGCCAAGCTGGCCATCCATTGGAGCCTTGACCATTTTTCTTGCTTTTCCTACAAGGCTTGGATCATATAGTTCTATTCTTAATCCTAACTCGCTTGCAATTATCTCAACATCGCTATATTCTCCATGTGATGTATGCTCGTCATGGTTTCCCCGCACATGGTCTATCACTCCCACCCTGCTTGAGGTATAAAGCCCTGCCTGTTCTGCTCTTTTAAGTATCTGTGTAAAGTAATCAATATCCAGCGATTTAATGTATGACTTGACCTGATCCTTCTGGAGAAGGATGCCTGAATTGATAAACTGTTTTTTTATCAGTTTCTTCAGCCTCATCTCGCTTTCTTCTCTTGATCTGGATTCGGTTATGATTCGGGCTATCTTCTCATCAAGCTCAAAATCATTTTTCCAACGCCTATTGGTCTCCTGTTCAGTAGGGTAATTGTGCGCCTGTGTCTCATCTCCCAGGTTTGAATATTTGACAATAGGAGCCCCAAGTTCCTTGAGGAACATGTGCGCAACCTGATCAAAATAAAGGACCTCCTCCTTTGTTGTAAAATGCGCTGTGAACCTGCTGCCCCTGTGGTTGTCTGATTCCAGTTCGAGATAGAACCTATTGCTGCCGTCAACAACATTCTTCAGCCTTTTAGGCTTTGAAAACAGACTGTCATTTGTAAGATAGTCATTAGTAAGTATCTTTCTTTTTGGCATGCCGCAAACCCACTCAAAGACAACAACCCCAGTGCTGTAATCTTCCTGCGATGCCATCTTTGTAAGCTCTTCCTTGTCTTTTACCTTATTGCGTGCAATTTCCTCAAGAATATTCCTGTCAAGACATGTAGGCAGCTGTGTTAGGGTAACAGACTTATGGCGATCTGCAGCATCATAAGATATCATCAGCCTTGTATATGTAGGATTCAGTCCCCCTGCTATGATAAGATCTGGCTGTTTCTTTCCATTTTTTATATCGGTCTGCGTTTCCATTCTCAATCTTCCTATGAGATTATCCTGTATTGACTCTGTCTTTCTGTCATATACTACTTTTATTGTATGCTCGCCCAGCCTGACATGAGCATTGCCGACTGATAGGAACTTTGAATTAGGGATAGCGCCAGAAAGCTCTTTTATTATGTATGCCTGCATAGTCTTTGAGCAGAGGTTTATGAACTCATCGTTGGTATTTGACATGATAACCCTGCTTCTATAGGTTACCCATTCCTTTATCTCTTCATCTTTCCTGTCCCTGTCGGCTATAATATCTATCCAGTGATTTTTCTCATTCCCATTAAGGTTATCAAGCATTATGTTCTCAAGCCCTCTTTTGGAGGTATGCTTATGATTTATATTATGCTTGCTGGTAAATTGTTTCACCCTCTGGTTAATTAGGTTATTGATGTTCTTCCTGTAATTTGCCAGTGAATTCAGCTGTTCCTTAATGTACTCCTGCTCCAAATCCTTATTGATTCTTACAATCTCATTTGTCTGCTGAACACTTAGGGCTTCTTCTTTATTCCCGAATCTCAGATATATAGGTCCGTTGTATAATGGATTCCCTTTTTCATCATTGAATATATATTTTGCCATCTCAACTACATGATCAAGCCTTTCCTTGAATGTCACATATACAGGCTTGTTATTTTGCAGCTGTCCTTCAGGAGACCTGCCTGATTCAACAACTGCATCAGGATACTGCACAAATTTTGAGTCGGTCTTTATTCCTGATACACTAGAACGGTACGGCTTGAGGCTTGAATATCTCATTAGGTCTATGAATATCGAATTGCCTGTAAGGATAATAGCATCAGTTTTATCTGCTTCTGCATGCCTCAGCGCATTCTTCACAGGATGCCTGAATGGATTGTCTGTTGAGATAGCTCCTATATAAGGTGTATTAATAGCCATTATTTTCGGATGCTCATGATCGCTTACTTCTATCTCATAAGGGTTATCTAAAGATGTCTTAGGAAGATCAGCCCAAACCTTTTCAACCATATTGTCAAGCGTAAGAGACGGGATATAATAGACTTTTTTTGCGAACTCGCCAGTCTCATCCATCTCTATATGCGCTCCTTTTGACCTAAGGCTGTTTATGCTCCTTAACACGTTCTGCCTGAAGATGCCTGTTTCCTCAGCAAGATTATAAACTGTAAGCCTGGACCCGTCTTCAAGAAGGGACATTATCTTTTTCTCGTTTCCTGTAAGTGGATGTTCTATCTCTTTTGCAAGTGTTGAGGGAGTGTAGATTATGTCAGTATGGACTCCATTAGTAGGCTTTTGGGACGTATCAATAGAATAAGACTTGACAGTCTTACCGTCCAGATTATCACATTTCTTATTTATTTCACCGCCAAGCTTTTTCTGCAATCTTGATATGATTGATATTGCTGATTGTCTGCTTGCCAATCCTGCTTTCTCTATAATCTCATCCAAAGTCGCGCCACCTTTGCTTTGAATAAGAATCTGATGAACCTTTGTCTCTTGTGTCTGCTTCATTTAATTTTCCCCCACTTTACCAAAAAATGTAAAATTAATTACCTCCTTAGGACTAATTTGTAATCTCTCACGGAGAGTAACACCTTATTACTATTTTAAAATTTAGACTTTATATATTTTTATGTTTTTGAATATATATTTTTATATACTTCTAAGGCATTTAGAATTATTAAGGGTATCTTATGGCACAGAGAACTGTTGTTATATCAGTAAGTCATCAATCTTCTCTTCTTGGATTGTGGGTGTTCCAGATATAATTCCTTTCTGGTCTTTTGTATTGTCCTGTATTACATATTCCTTGAATTTTTTGTAATCTTTTTTTGTCAATTCAAGTTTTCCAGAATTAATCATATTAACATACCCCAGAAGGATTTTTACATATCTTTCAAGATCCATTGCAAATAATCCAAAGATTGTATGCTCCTCGTCATTGCTTGCTAATTTAGCATAAGGCATACCCTCGCCGAAGCATCTTTGAGGGAAATATATATTATCAGGCATTTTGCTGTTGAATACTGGAGTTACAACATTGAATTCTCCAGTGAATTTGCAGATGTAATAAGCTTTAGCTAATGGTATCCCTATTTGATCTCTTGGTGTAGCTTCTATCTCTCTTTTGATTAGGTTTAAACTTTCATCAAAATCTTTTTCTTTAACAGTCCAGGCTGTGGGATTTATTCGACAATTCTCTGGATGAAATACTTTGTCTATCATTCCACATAGATACATTTGAACATTAGGTTTAATATCGTCTTCTTGTATTTGATTCAAAAATTTATATAATCCTACAGTCAACTTATCAACAGTTAAATCTTCCATTATTTGCATTATCTTACCCCTCCATATAATCTCTATCAGATTTTGATTATTTCAATGATTTAAATATTTAATGTTATCTAGTCTTTAAAATGGTAATGAGAGATAGTAGTGAGAATCAATTGCTACTCTAAGGGAGTATAACTATAGGCAAGTTTATATATTGCGCCTTTTTCTCTTTAGAATGTGGAAATTACATTTAATAATGCAAAACTCTTATTTTATACAGACTTAAGAGCAGATGAATTAGTTCAGGGTCTCAAAGCAGAAAGACCAATTAGAGACTTGACAGAGAGAATAATAACATATATGGATCATGCTAATCAAGCTAATTATACTTTTCAAAGAAAAAAGAAGGAAAGATTGGCTCAAAATATTAAAAAACTGCAAGAACAAAGACAGAAGCCAATTGCATTGGATTTTGCAGATGTTCAGGCGATAGCTTATCTTGTTGGAACATATCAGGATTCCAGAAGTTGGTTACAAAGAAAATTCACCTCTGCAAACCCACTGGATGCCAGAGTTCAGGAATATGCATGGCATTATGAACGATTTAAGCAAACAGGGAATATAGAACATGGATATTTTGATAAAAAAACTATTGACCATATGTTTGTTGCTGCAGATTCAGAGATACAAATGGATTTAAGATCAAAATATTTGAATAAAATGTTCGAAAAGTGTTGCGATTATATGAATCGAAAAGGAAATCTTCTTCGGTTGGCTGAGGCAAGAGATACTATCCTTAAACATTATCATGATGAACGTTTGGATCAATTGAAAAGAGGATTTGAAGACAATGATTGGTCATGGCGAACAGCTAATTGGCAAGAAGAAAGACTTTCAAGAACAGAAACTAAGGAATTAGCAGGGTATTTTCAAAGACAGGCAAAAATAAATGGAATCCTATTTAAAACATTATATCTTACTTGTTTAAAGCTTCAGGGGAACCCTAATCCTGAACAAGCAACTGAAAAGTTATGTAAGGGTTTTATGTATGCTTACAAACGAGATGGTTTTATTAATGCAAGTTGTGGTCCTTCTGATAAAGTGTGAGGGTGATGAGCTAGTGAAATCAACTGAGGAAACCGTTTATTCATTCTATGAGTAGGGAGTTTTGACAAAGTCAAAACCTGATTTTTATGCTAAAAAGACGAGGCTAAAACTAGCACCTTTATGTGTTGGATACAGCCTCGTCTTTTGGCACACCAGAAACCCTTTGGGTTTCTTTGTGTCCTAAAAATCTGCCTGCCAAAGCAAGTGTCCTGTCAAACTCCACACTTTAGTGTGGAGTAGGACACTTGCGGCGGATTTTCATGATATTATGTCTCATTAAATTTAAATAGTATCTATACAATCTGAATAATCAGATGAACATTAATGATATACTGAAACAAGAAAGATTTAAGGAGTTAGATTTGTTTTTAACTCAGGAAATGTATCATTATGCAGGGGATGGTTTGGTTAAAAAGATGATTGATTTACTGGAGACTGAAGATAGTGCGAGAGATTGGTTTTATTCATCTTTAAAAAGTTTAGGTGGAAAAAGACCTTACGATTATTGCAAAAAAGGAGATATTTCTGAAGTCGAGAATCTCATAGGGCGTATTGCACATGGAGTATATTAGGCCCATAACCAATTCCGCAAACTTAATAAACAACTATCTCAATCAAAATAATTGGTGGTAATATGGATTATGCAAAAGAATTGTCAAGGGCAGCTTTAGATATTGGGGCAAATAAGATTGATCCTAAGAATCCTTTCCAATGGGCTTCAGGATATAGGATGCCTTTATACAATGACAACCGCCTTCTTCTCGGAAGCTATGAACACAGGAAACTTGCTGCAGAAGGGTTTAAGCAAATTATAGAAAAGAAAGGAATTGAATATGATATGATTGCAGGAACATCAACTGCAGGCATTGCTCCTGCTGCAAGCCTTGCTTCTTTGCTGCAATGCCCAGTTACGATTCTTGACAAGGGCAATGTTGTATGCCTTGACCAGCCTACAATTGAATCGCTTGCAAGTATAAGCAAAATGTTTAAGCAAGATTATGATATTATTGCCAGCACTTCACCTTATGCAATAATCCCTGGAATCATGATTGCAAATGAGCTTGAGCTGCCATTCATCTATGTAAGGCAGAAGAAAAAGGGCCACGGCATGAAAAAGCAGATAGAAGGGATATCTCCAAGAGGAAATGAAGTTTTTCTAGTGGACTATCATTTAGGCAACAGCTATATTGATGAAGCAGGAAAGGTAATACATCAGGAAAGAGGTATAGTAAAAGGTTATGTAAGTGAAAATATCTCATACCTGATAAAGCAGATTGATGCTGTAGGAAAGAGAATTGTACAGGTAGAGGATGTTGTCAGCACAGGAGGAAGCTGTGTTAAAGAGATAGATGAATACAGGAATGCAGGAACAATAATAAAACACTGCCTTGCTCTTTATTTATATAAATTTAAGGAAGCTATTTCTTTATTTAAAGAAAGTGGCATAAGCCTTGATTCTGTTTACTCTTATGACAGCCTTATTAAAATAGCAAAAGAAAAAGAATTAATAACAAAGGATGATGAGATTCTTCTTGATGACTGGGTAAAAGACCCTTTTGGCTGGGGAGATAAGTATGGGTTCCACAGGGTTGTGAAGAAATGAGATAGAGAGTTTTGAATAAACCATCAATTTGTTCAAAATTCTGATAGATATAACTCAAGGTTTGATGCTCATTCTCTTTCAAAATAGAAAGATTTAAATATATAGGCAGAACTATAATAGGCATGACTATATTTATTAACAGGGTGGAGGAATTAAACACTCTTGAAAAATGGAAGGGTAAAGTAGCCTTAATTACCGGCAGAAGAAGGATCGGCAAATCAAGGCTTATTCTGGAATTTCTTAAAAAAAAGAAAGCAGTGTATTTGCTTGCTGCTGATAAAGGCGTAGAATATAACTTAAGAAAATTTTCCAGTGAGATATCCAAACAATTTAATATTCCCGGCTTAAGATTCAATGATTTTGAAGAGATGTTTGAATTTTTTGAAAAGATGGATGTAGAGATTATAGCTGTAGATGAATTTGGTTATTTAATAAAAGGAGGCGTGATTGGTGAGTTTCAGAGAATAGTGGATCAAATCCTGACAAAAAAACTCATTCTCAGCGGCTCGTCAATTTCATTATTAGAATCCAGGCTAATAGGATATAAAAGCCCTATGTATGGAAGGATTGAATTAATAAAAAGGATTCACCCCTTAAGTTTTAATCACTTGTTTGAGTGGTTTCCTCATATCAAGCCTGAAGATGCAATAAAGCTTTATGCTGCTACAAATGCCATACCAAGATATCTGGAATTTTTTCAGGGAAAAGATATTACTCAAGAAATTAAGAATCATATGTTTAATCCTGATCTGTTGTTATTCAGGGACACGAAATTGTTGCTTGAGGAAGAACTCCCTGAACCCAAAAGATATTTTATTATCTTAGAATCACTTGCTTTTGGAAAGACTACAGTCTCTGAAATTTCAAATTTTACAGGAATCCCTGTGAATCAACTGCCATATTATCTAAATGTGCTTAAAAATCTCATGTTTATCAAGCATGAAAAACCGATTTTTGAGAAAAAAAGAGGGGTATATAAGATAACAGATAACTATATGTCCTTTTGGTTTAGGTTTATATCTCCATTTTTTGAAGAAATAGAATCAAGAATCTCAAACAATGCAATAGTTAATTTTAAAGAAAATTTTAATTCGTTTCAAGGAACTCTATTTGAAGATATCTGTCGGGAATTACTTGTCAAATGCAAATTTGCGCAAGTTGGGAGATGGTGGTATAAAGATAATGAAATTGATATAATAGCATTAGATAGCAGCAGGGCATTATTTTGCGAGTGCAAATTTAAAGAGAATATTAATCCAAAGAGAATCTTAAAGATACTTTCTAATAAAGAAAATATGGTTAGACTGCCTGGAACCAGAAAAATAAGTTATATAATTTTTGCCAAATCATTTAAGGAAAAAATAAAAAAGTTTAATGATAAAAAAGTGTTTTGCTTTGATTTAAAAGATGTGTGTTCTGAATCAGCTGTTAGAGACGCTATTAAAGGAAAGTAATTACTTCTTTCTTCTGATTATGAATAATCCTGCTAATATAGTGATTAACCCTAGTCCCAATGTAATTATTGAGAACTCAGGTATATCTGGTGTAACTATCAAAGCTGTGTCATTTGCAAATACTGTGTTATATCCTATTTTATTACAGGTTATATTGTATTCTACTGTTTGTGATGTTGCAAATGATTTTGTATAATTGTAATGGTTTGCCTGCTCGTCCATTATATAGCTTCCATCAGCAAAACTGATATTACATGTTGCTCCATCTAGGAATCCGTCTGGATCATTCATATAGATTGCAGTGAATGTGACATCTTCAAGAACAAACTTTGGATCATCTGCATCAATAGAAAGATTAGTAGTACCATTTGCTGAATATCCGCTAAAATGCGCAAC
Organism: Candidatus Woesearchaeota archaeon; assembly: GCA_030670545.1. Taxonomy (GTDB): domain Archaea; phylum Nanobdellota; class Nanobdellia; order Woesearchaeales; family JAGLGH01; genus JAGLGH01. Next base: position 8,525 of record DAOVBM010000008.1, on the reverse strand, counting down.
ATCTACTGTTAATGTTGTGCCTATACATTGTATATTTGTACATCTTGGAGCTAGACATTGATTATCTTCTGCAAGTAAATCATAACTTGTTCCTGCGGTATCTGAATAATAAACATAAGGAAAACTACAGTTAATATTTTCAAATGTCAATGTTGCAGATTCATTAAAGCTTTCATCAAGAGCAGTAGTATTTACAAAGATAAATGAATCTTCAATTATAATATTTGCATCAAAATCCTGATTCATTGCATTAATGCTGTGTGTTGGTGGAAATTTGATTTTTCCTTTGTCTGTTACTGCAAGAGTTAAGTTTGTAACATCTGTTATGTCTGCAACATTATCTAAATCAGTAGTATCTGAGCTTGTGAAACTAGAATATTCTGTTGTTACTGTCACATTAGAAGATTGCACAGCTGAATACTCTGCTGTAAGCTCAGCTAATCCCTCAAGAGTGTTGCCGTCTGCTGTTGCACTGCTTGTTGACGTTGTATCAGGCTCAAACCCTATGATTGTGCCAGATAGAGTTATGTCTGTGGCTGATGCTGTGGTTATACACAGCAGAAGTGCGATGATGATTGTTGTTGTTTGTTTCATTTTTTATTTTTAGTTATTTTGTATTTATCTTTTTCATTAAATATATTATTGAGACAATCATCCACATACACATATGTAACGGCGGGTTGTTGTTGATCCTCCAGCTATCTGGCCATAGAGTGATGTAGTACAACCATATCCACCTTCTTCTATTGTTGTGATAGTGTAACCATATCCTACTGTTTCTTCATTACATTGTCGTGGTGTACCTCCTAATTGATAATTACTAAAGGAGTAACCTGACCAAACCCAGTGGCATCGCCAACAAGCTCCAGCACCATTACAACTACCCCTATCACATGATGTCACAGAGCATTCATTATATGGATCTTGTTCATTAGGAATGGATTCTATATCTCTACTCATACCATTACACCATTGACAGACAGATAAATCATATTTGCCAGTAGGTTTAGGTTCGCAAACATTAGAATCATTACAATACGAACATTCACCAAGACAATCATCATCAACTGAACAACTTGCACCAATAATTCCACCACACACTCCTGCTTCACATATCCACTCATTATTTCCACAATTCTCCCCTTCTCTCCCATTTGTCCAATTAGTATTATTATACCAATAATCATCAATAGTCATTCTACTCTGGCAAGCGTTTGTTCCATCACAATTCCCTTCATCATAACAATGCCTATACTCAATTCCTCCTCTAACAGCAGGAGTACTAAAACTATACAAAAAATCTCCATAAGATGTCGATAAATTATAAGTATAATCTGTTGCATAATCAAGGCTGAACTTTTCTCCAATAATAGGGATTATACTTCCAGCTTTATACACTCCAGCAGCTGCATTCCTTGAAACAACAACACCTGTTGAATTAGTTATAGTTATTAACAAAGATGTCCCATCTGAATTGTCAAGTTCTGAAACACCAGTAATACTATCAATTTCTAATTGAACCTTTGTTTGGAATGATGATGCTGAAACTAGAGAAATTAAAAGCAAAAATGCGATTGTTAGGGTTGTTGTTTTCATTTTGTTTTTCTTTTATTCAAATTCTATTACTTCCCAAGAAAGGTACGAATTAGAACTACCCTGGTAATCGCCTCTATTAGCTTCAATATGGGTGGAATCTTTTAAATGAAGAGTTACTGTTCGTTGATCAGGGAAAGAACTATATACCCTAACACCACATTGGAAAACTAAAGATTTATTTACATTAACAGGATTTATTACGTATTCTGCAGGGGTATCTTGGTATCTTGGTAATGTTAGTATGCCACGTTGAACACTTTTTACTCCCGATTCATATTCTACAACCATTATTTTACCAATCACATTAGAAAAACTACTAGCGGAAAGAGTAGTAGAATTAGTCAATTCAACTGTAAAGTAAGTTGATTGGGGGTTGCTTGGACTAAGCAGTGAAAAACTACAAATTAACATTGTCTTGTCTGGATTTACTTCATTAATTGTGATTTGTCCTCCAGGTGCTTGAATAGTAACCTGTTGTATACTTTTAATTACCGCTCCGCCACCAACTGCAGGCTCAGCAGGAGTACTAAAATAATACAAAAAATCTCCATAATCTGTTGATAAATTATAAGTGTAATCTGTTGCATAATCTAAATTGAACTTCTCTCCTGTAATAGGGATTATACTGCCAGCTTTATACACCCCAGCAGCAGCATTCCTTGAAACAACAACACCTGTTGAATTGATTATAGTTATTAACAAAGAAGTTCCATCTGAATTGTCAAGTTCTGAAACACCAGTTAAAGAAGATATCTTAAGCTCAACTGTTGTCTGGAATGATGATGCTGAAACTAGAGAAATTAAAAGTAAAAATATTGTCAATATAAGTAATCTTTTCATGTTTTATCCCACCACATAAAGTATAATAACACTTACTTAACATAACTTATATTTAAATTTAACTCAAACATCCAGCAGACTCTTCTGTGTAGAATTATCATTAACTTTCACTTCTTTTTCTTCAACCTTATCCTTTTTCTTAGGCTTTAGATCAGCATGTATCCTTTCTCCTATCTCATCTTCCATTTCAAGCCTTGTCATGATGATCTTACTCCTGGCAATGACTCCCTGTGGGACTCCTGCAAGCTTTGCCACCTGTATTCCATAGCTCTTGTCAGTGCCTCCTTCCATAATCTTTCTTAAGAATATTATCTTGTCATCCTTTTCCTTGACAGCGATATTATAGTTCCTGATTCCTGGAAATTTTTCCTCAAGCTTGTTCATCTGATGGTAATGTGTTGCAAATAATGTCTTTGCTTTTATCTTGTCATGTATGTATTCTGCAATAGCCCATGCTAATGATACTCCATCATATGTTGATGTCCCTCTTCCTATCTCGTCAAGTATAATGAATGATTTAGATGTCGCATTATTCAGGATATTGGCTGTCTCATTCATTTCAACCATGAATGTTGACTGGCCCATTGTAAGGTCATCATATGCTCCCACTCTTGTGAATATCCTGTCAACTAAGCATATTGATGCTTTTGCAGCAGGTATAAATGATCCTATCTGCGCGAGAATAACATTAAGCGCAGCCTGCCTCATATAAGATGATTTACCAGCCATGTTCGGCCCTGTGATTATCTGGATAAGGTTATCCTTGTCTATTGATATGTCATTTGGTATGTATATATCCTCAAGTGTCTCAAGCACAGGATGCCTGCAATCTATAATGTGGATGTTTTCTTCACTATTGATAAGAGGCCTTGCATAGCTCTTGTCAGCAGCGATATTTGCAAAGGATGCAATCACATCAAGCATTGCTATGGAATCAGCAGTCTTCTGTATATGTTGTGTCTGCTCAACTATCTCCTTTATGATATCCTGAAAGATTTGGTATTCAAGCTCCCGCATCTTTTCATCTGCGCCAAGAATAATCTCTTCCTGCTGCTTCAGCTCTTCTGTGATAAATCTTTCGCAGTTTAACTGTGTCTGCTTTCTGATGTATTCTTTTGGGACAAGATTAAGGTTTGATTTTGTGACTTCTATGAAATAGCCAAACACCCTATTGTATTTTATCTTAAGTGATTTTATCCCTGTCCTCTGCTTCTCTTTTTCTTCAAGCCCTGCAATGTAGCTTTTCCCCCCTCTTGTTATTTGCTTCAGCTGTTTCAGCTCTTCATCATAATCAGCTCTTATCAGGTTTCCTTCACGCAGTGACACAGGAGGGTCTTCTTCAATAGCTTTATCTATTAGTTCATGGATGCTCTCTAAGCTGTCCATATTTGAGATATCCCTGAGCATCAGAGAATCAGAATCTGACAGCGTATCTCTTATATCTGGAATAAATGACAGCGATCTTTTGAGTGCATTAAGGTCACGCGCATTTGCTGCGCCATAGCTTATCCTGCTTATGAGTCTTTCCATATCAAGAATATGTTTCAGGCTATCCCTTATTGACTGCCTTTTTATTGTATCATCCAACATCTCTTCGACGGCATCCTGCCTCTTACTTATCTCTTTTATATCCAGAAGCGGCCTGAGAAGCCATTTCTTCAAAAGCCTTGAGCCCATTGGAGTCCTTGTCTTGTCAATTGCGCTTATCAGCGTTCCTCTTTGGCTTCCATCCCTGATATTGTTTATCAACTCAAGGTTGCGCTGAGTGCTTGCATCAATTATCATGTATTCAGAATCATTGAATCTCTTTATGCTGTTTATGTGCTGCAAAGATGTCATCTGCGTCTCCCTGAGATAGCTTACAAGAGCTCCTGACGCGCGGATCATAAGCTCTTCTTTCTCTATGCCGAATCCCTCCAGATTGATTACATTGAAATGCTCTTTCAGCATCTCTCTGCTCTTCTCATCCCAGAAATGCCTGTCATCATAGCTGTATATTATCGCGCCTGTCTCTTTTATGTCCTTTGCCCAGTCAGTATCTTCCTGTGATAAAGGGATGATGCACTCTTTTGGGCTGAACCTTGTTATCTCAGATAAAAGCTTGTTCATGCCTTCTGCTCTTGATGTAAGAAACTCACCAGTTGATATGTCAGCTATTGCTATGCCAAAGCTGTCTTTATCTTTTACCACAGAGAATAGGTAATTATTGCTTTTTTCATCAAGTATAGAATCTTCAATCACTGTGCCTGGAGTGACTATCCTTACAAGCCCTCTTTTCACAAGGCCTTTTGCTTTCTTTGGGTCTTCAAGCTGCTCTACAATAGCCACCTTGTATCCCTTTTTTATAAGCTTTGCAAGATACTTATCCAGGGCATGATATGGCAGTCCTGCAAGCGGAGCCTTTGTTTCTCCTTTTCCTCTTGATGTAAGCACTATATTAAGCTCTCTTGCGACTGTCTTTGCATCCTCATAGAATGTCTCATAGAAATCTCCCATCCTGAACAGGCATATAGCATCAGGATTCTTATTCTTGATTTCCATATACTGTTTCATACCTGGTGTAAGCTTCATGTTCCCCCCAGTTATGGTGAATATAGGGATTATTTAAATATGTTGGGGTTTGATTTTAGGAAAATCAAAACAGAATCAGCTAACATTCCTCAGCATATCATTCTCCAAAGTCAGGTTCTCAATCTTTTCAGAATAATCAACCAGCTCTTCCTGCAGGAATTCAACTGTTATATCCAGCTCTGTGATTGTGCTGTTCATCTTTTTGATATTGTATTTTAGGTTCTCATTCCTGTAATGCATGTCATCTATATAGACTATAAGCCCTACTATAAGTGTCATTGTAAGGCCTATGAATATCGCCCTCAGAAATATACTGCTTGCTTTTCTTTCAATTATCTCTATTTTATTTGCTTTCTCTTCCAGCTTGGACAGCCCCTTTATATCCTTGATGCCTATATAGATCATGACAGGTATGCTGAACACAACAAGAAGGATCTCTATTATCAGCACATACACCTGCGGCTCGTTTATGAATATATCTGCAGTCGGTGTATAGAACTGGCCGTGGATAAATACATTAAGGAGTATGCCAAACACTCCAAACAGCGCAGCAAGAGCTGTGGCCATTCCTGTTATCTCAATCCAGTGCTTCCATCCCATATAGTATGCTCTGGACATTATACTTTAAAAATATTTTGTTTATTGTGAGTATTTAGTTAACTATATTATAGAGTATAGCATCATCAGGTCAAAACTCCTTCAAGAATTATATCTTGCTCGTTGTGGGGGGACGCCCCATCCGGGGACACAGAGCTTTCTAGAGATACATAAAGAGTAGTTGGAGAGCAAAGCTCTCTAACTTACTTGGAAAGCATAGCTTTCTAAGTTCTTAAGGAGTTTTACTCCTCAAGACTTAATGAGCTATGCTCATCAAGATTTGAAGGTGCTATACTCTATATACAAACGACTAAATATTTGTTTTTTTAGGAAAATTTTGAGAAGGTTTACTTCCTAAACCTTAATATTTTAAATCAAGCATTTCTCAAAAGGAATCATGGCAGAAACAATGGATGTGCCTGTGCCAGACATCATAAGATGGCTGCAGGAAATTGAAGAGCAGATAAAGAAGGCAGAAATAAAGGAAGTCAGGGATTTTCTTTATGGAGAACAGCATGCATATATAAGGCTGCTTAGGAAATACGGCAGAGGTAAGGAATTCAAGGATTTCAAGAGGCGATGGTGTGATGAAAACAAGATGGATCTTATCAGTATGCGCTGTCTTCTTGATAATTAGACCAAAATTTCCATAGAGAATTCTTGTTTAGCTATTCAACCATATACTTAAATATCCTCCAGGCGATACGTGGGACATGATATTCACGCTGTTGCAGGCAACTGTCTTTACAGAAAATATCTCAAGGCAGGGTTACCTCATGAATGATCTTCTCCCAAGGATTATAGATAGGGTAATGGAGCTGATTAGCGCTCCAAAGAATAATCCTGACATGATATGGATGGTTGTGCCGTTGGTTGTCACACTTCTTCTCATGACATTCTATTTCGGCAGGTATGAGACAGAAGAGCTTGGCTGGAATACAGCAGTAGGAAACAGCCTTGTGCTTTTCTTTATCTCAATAGACCTTTTAAGGCAGATTTACAATGGAGAAGTTGGAGGCATATTAAACCCCGCCATACTAAATTTTGAAGTCAATGCCCTGAAGACTGCTATATCGCTTGCAGTAGGATTTCTGGGCATTATGCTGCTTTTAGTCAACTTTCTCCATGCAATCCCTAAAAAATTGTCTTTTTTTATGTCATCATCTCTTCCCATAAATCTGACAGCATATGTCGCAATGACAATCATATATACTGATGTGAAATTCGATAGGACTACCCTTATTGCTGCGCTTGTTCTCTTCTTCTTATTTCTTGGAGCCATACAGATGATAAAGCTTGTGGAAAGGATATTTCTCAGGTGGTCGACAGGAGGAGAAGTTGTAATCCTGCCAAAGACCCGCGCAAAGAAAGCAGCCAAAAAAGAAAGTGAAGAAAAAGCAGAAAGCAAAGAGCCTGAAACAAATGAAGAAGAAACAGCATAATAATATTGAATAGTTCCTGCGTTGAATTATTAAACCTCATAATTATATATTCAATTCTTCATTCAGATAAGGATGGTCACTGCAAAAAGGGGGTGGCATAACCCTAGGAAGGAGACACAGAAATATGCAGAAGGCAGGTGCCCCTACTGCCATACCATATTCAGGAACCTAGGCGAGCATATACATGACTGCCATAAAGGAGAGAAGGGATGGGAAAAAGATCTTGAGAAACATGGCATATATTTAAGGAAAAGATTCAATTGATAATCCCCTCGTATGTAATATGTCAGATATCCTGAAGCAGTAGCATCATCAGGTCAAAACTCCTTCCATTTTTGAATTCCTGCTCGTAGCGAGGGGTTGCTCCATCCGGGAACGCAGAGCCTTCTAAAAATACTTCCTGAGTTTTGAAGATGCTACTGTTTCTTCAACAGCAGACTTATTACATACATCCAGGCCCTAGATAGTACCTGAATCAATAAAACTGTAAGAGCTTTTATTGCCTATTATAATATGGTCCAGTACCTCTATTCCAAGCAGGGTTCCAGCCTGTTTCAGCTTTTTCGTTACCTCAATGTCATCATTGCTGGGGCTTGGGTCACCAGAAGGATGATTATGCGCGATGATTATTGCAGCAGCTGATTCTATTATGGCAGGCTTGAATATCTCCCTTGGATGTATCATGCTGTTATCGAGCGTTCCTATGAATATCCTCTCTTTTTTTATCAGGTTATGCCTTGTGTCAAGCAGAAGCACAATAAAATGTTCCTTGTCAAGGTTCTCCATATCAGGAGCAAGCAAGTGTATTGCATCTTTTGATGAGTTTATAGCCTGCTTCTGGTGAACAGTCAATGATGCGTATCTTCTCCCTAACTCAAAGCATGCGACAAGCTGGCATGCTTTTGCCATGCCTATTCCGTTGACCCTGACTAATTGACTTATCCTATTTGCAGCAAGATTCTTAAGAGGGTAGTCTTTCAGCAGCCTGTTCGCAAGACTCAGCGCGTTCTCCTTCCTTGTTCCAGTTCTCAACAAAATAGCAAGAAGCTCAGCATTGCCCAGTGATTCTGCCCCATATTTAATCATTCTTTCCCTGGGCCGTTCTGATACTTCCATGTCTTTAATTCGAAGCTGCATAAATAGAGAGAATATACTATGATTTATATGGATTACATAAGAATTTTCGGAAAATATCCGGGAAGAACTCTAATCCTCTTTTATTGCTGTGACAGATTTCCATTTGGGGACTATTCCAGAATCGGGATTCTGTTCATACAGCAGCTTTTCATATTTACGTTTTACAATAGGTAACAGGGTCTCATAAAAAGGATATTTTGTTGTATTATGATAGATCAGGAGCGTCTCCTCTCTATCATCCACTATATACTTTCTGATTGCAGTATCAATGGATTCATCAGGGTAGCTGGAAATCTTATCCAATAAAAGGGAAGGCGAATTACTGTTGCTAAGGCTAAAATC
>DAOVBM010000070.1 GCA_030670545.1 Candidatus Woesearchaeota archaeon | reverse complement strand
GTCATAAACTTCTCAGTATTGCCGATATCAATATCCCCTGATAAAAACATACTTCCAGATGATATTATTCATATCAGGGCGCAGGCATATTATGAGAATAATACTTTAGATGAGAATGTAAACTGGTCTGTAAAGATAGGTAGCAGTGATTGCCAGGTCATTAATGATACATACATTGTAGATGCATGGGATATCTTTTGCAATGCTCCTGACCTTAGCGATGGATTATATTATAATCTGGACATTATAGGATTATATGAAGATTACAATGCAGAATACACTAATACATCTGAAAATGCAGTCCATTACAAGGACATAACAAGTCCTGTAATAAACAGCACTGAAAAAGAGCATGTAATAAACAGTTCAAATGTCACATTATCACTAAACAGCTCTGACAATATTGATGTTGTGGACAGCTGGGTTGAACTCAGATACCCGGACAGCACAAAAATCAATTATTCAATGGATTATATAAATAACACTTATGAAATTGAACTGGAAAGTCTTGGTGTAGGAGATTATGACATAATCTATTACACAAATGACAGTGGAGGGAATATTGCATCAAAACAAGACTGGTTTGAGGTCTATATCCCAATAAACTTTTCAGGAGATGTGCGTGATGCTGATAATATCGCAACAAATACAGTTTTCAGACTCTACAGGCCAGAAACAGATACGCTTCTTTATGAGTTTGTCTCAAATACAACAGAAGGATTTAATCTTACACAAGACCAGATACACAAGAGAGTATATGATATTAACATAACTGTTTCTGCTGTTGATATAGAATTATTTAATGTCTCAGTGGATGAAACAACATTAAACCCAATAGACATTGACAATGTAGAAGGAGAAGAAGTTATTGATATTGCGCTGCACAAGCCTCTTGTTGGGATAGGTGTTGTCAATAATTTCACTATAAACGGATATTACCGGAATTACACAGCTGCTGAAAATGAGACAGAATACGGCATTGTAAATGGCTATGTTACAATACACTATAACGGGACAGTTTACAGCGACGAGAACAGCATAACAGTATTCAAATGCCCTGATTGGGATTATTACAGCAGAAACTGCCAATCTTCATGGATTGAGCAAAATAAAACCCTGGATGTTGTTGCAAACACAATAAAAGTAAAGATTGATTCATTCTCAGGCTATATGGCTGCAGAGAACAGATGCGGAAATGGAGTATGTGAAATCGCTTATGCAGAAACAACAACAACTTGCTCTCTTGACTGTAAACCAGCTCCATCAACCATAATCTCTAGTGGTGGGGGGGGAGGAGGAGGAATCTCAAGAAGAACTCTTGAAGATGCTCTTGCAAAATTTAATCAATCATTTAATGTATCAGCAGGAACAGAAATGGGATTCAATATCTCAAAGGAAATAAAAGCAGCCTTAGAAAGCCCTATGCAGATACAGGGAGTGAAAGTCGCTACAACATCAATATACAGGGAGCTTTTCCCAGGGGAGAGATTATCTACAGGAATAATACTAAGGAATGTAAGGGAAGATTCTACAGTAGATATCAATGCAAGGGCTGTTGGAACTATAAAGGATTTCATTGTTTTCCAGAATGAGACTGTCAGGCTGAAGCCTCTCCAGGAAATGAATTTTGGAATAACAATAGCTGCGGATGTTTTTACTATGGCAGGAAGTTATGAAGGAAGTATAATCCTTGAAAGTGGAGGCAGATCATTGCAGATTCCGGTCAGCATAAGAGTGCAGGAGAAGACAGAAAAACTGCTAGACATGAAGATTCAGCCTCTTACCAATACAATTTCGCCTGGAGAAGATCTTAGGCTGCAGATAGACATCTATAATCTTGGAAAGACAGCAAGAGTTGATATCAATCTCGCATACCAGCTTGTTGACGTGCATACTGAAGAAATTATCACAGAGAAGCAGGAATCCCTTGCAATAGAGACAACATTATCCCAAATTAGAAGCTTGCATATCCCTGAAGACCTAAGGCTTGGCAACTATCTTGTAAGAGGGATATCATCATATTCCAGCTTTAATAAGACAATATTTGCATCATCTCTTGCCTATGTTACAGTAGCTAAGCCATGGTATCTTTATGAACTGTTCGGCGTGATTCCTGTATGGATCATCATGAGCATATTGATGTTCGTTGCATTGAATGGTGCCATGTTCTGGGGCTATAAGCAATATGAGGCAAAGAAAAAGAGATACAGGATTGCACTTGACCTGAAAGAGTTGCCGCAGCCAGGAGAAAGGACCGCTTATATAGGTCAGGTGGCTGAGACAAGCATAAGGACATTCCTTGAGATTGACAAGATGCAGACTCACACGATTGTTGCAGGATCTACAGGAGGAGGAAAGACTGTAGCTGCGCAGGTTCTTGTAGAAGAGGCATTAAAGAACAATGTATCTGTGATTGTATTTGATCCGACTGCGCAATGGACAGGATTCCTGAGGCCATGCAAGGAAAGAAGAATGCTCAAGTATTATCCCAAGTTCCAGATGAAGCAAAAGCAGGCGCAGGCATTCAATGGCAATATCCATCATGTTGAAGATGCAAGGGAGATAATTGATATAAAGAAATTCATGAAACCTGGAGAGATAAACATATTCTCCATAAACAAGCTGAAGCTGCAGGATATTGATATCTTTGTAGCAAATACTATCAGGGAAATATTTGAATTGAACCTTGATGAAAGCCCTAATCTAAAGCTGATAATAGTGTATGATGAAGTGCACAGGCTCCTGCCAAAGTTCGGCGGTTCAGGAGAAGGGTTCATACAGATAGAGAGGGCATGCAGGGAATTCAGGAAATGGGGTGTAGGCCTTCTACTTATATCTCAGGTATTATCTGATTTCATAGGATCCATCAAAGCAAACATAAACACAGAAGTCCAGGTCAAGACAAGGGATGAAGGAGACCTTGACAGGATAAAGACAAAGTACGGAGAGGATATGATGAAGTCAATAGTCAAGGCTTCTGTAGGCACAGCAATGCTCCAGAATTCTGCATACAACAAGGGCAGGCCTTATTTTGTGGGTTTCAGGCCCCTGCTGCACAGCATCACAAGGCTAAGTGATGATGAGCTTGAAAAATACCAGAAGTTCAATGAAAAAATTGAGGATTATGAATGCCAGATGGATCAGTTGGAGCAGGAGAAGGTGGATGTATTTGGAATCAGGCTTGAGCTGAAGCTTGCTTTTGACAAACTCAAGGTAGGCAAGTTCAGTATGGTGAATATCTATCTAGAGGGAATAGAACCAAGGCTGAAAAAGCACTGGGATAAATTAGGCAGGCAGCCAAAGAAAAAAGAAATCCAGCTTGCCAAAGTCACAGAGATACAGAAAGCTGTAAAAGAGGCAGAGAAAGCGAGGAAAAAGTTCGAGAAAGAGGACAAGAAAGCAGCAGTTCCAACAGAATCAGAGGAAGAAACAGAAGAGGCTAAGCCTATGAAGAAAAAGCCTGTTAAAGAAAGAAAAGAAGCAAAACCAAGAGAAACAAAACAGATTAGGACTGCTGCAAAACCAGAAAAGCCTGAAGCCCCAGCTATTCCAAAAAAAGAAACAGCTGTAAAAGCAGCCAAGACCCGCCCTGCTGAAGAGCTGGAAGACAGGTATAATCAGCTCCAGAATAAACTTTCTGAAAAGAGAAAAAAGGGAATGGACACTTCCATAATTGAGATTGACATGAGATCAATACCAGCAGACATCAAGATGTTCACAGTGATGGAAGACAACAAGATAAGGAAAAAAATAGAGAAGAAGATGGCTGATATTGAGAAAAAGCTGAAATAATATATCAAATAAATATTCATACCTCGATGCATCCACCGGCTTTAATTTTGAAGCTTGATAAGCAGGCACTATTTTTGAAGCTACACCTATCACAATCCTAAAAATAATCCTCCAATTTCTCAGCTTGCTGAGAATGGAATTTCTTATATGACTATATCATTCTTTTTCGGAAGATTTTCGAGTTTAGGTTCTACATATTAAAAAAAGAACTTTAGCGTCGTAAATCTTCCGATTTTTTCTAACAAATACATTTAAAGAAATCCTGACTTTCCTTAGCTATGAATTATTCAAAAAATACAATCTGGAATCAGGATACAAAACCATTAAGAGAGATAATGTTGGACATTCATGAGACTTCACTCAAGAAAATATATCGTCTTCCTAAAAGTTCTACATTAGCCTATAATCCTGAATCGATACAGATATGTGTAGACGGCATACCTATATTCAAATATCTTGAATCCCGCCTTCGAAATGAAAATTTCGTGTATGATATTGAAAAAATAAGGCGCGAAAGATTTACAAGACTCAAAGATGCCCATGATAATCCTGAAAAATATTCGTCTGATGATTTTTTCCATCTACAATTTGATTATGAGATGTTAGGCATAGACCATCTAATCGATACAACAATAGAAAGCGATGATTTGATACCTTTAAGCGGTAAATCATTTTTTGGTGAAATCAAAATCAAAGAACTAGAATGCACAGGTAACCTGCTTGATGGAAATATGTTATATTTCAAAGATAAAGATTTTGATTATTTTGTCAAGCATACAATGACAAGAAAAAAACTTCTGAATATAATAATGCATCATGATGAAGTCATAGACCAATTACGACAGCGTTATGATTCTTTGACTGAAATTCATCAGCAATATAGGTTTCAAGAGGAGGTTTTTGAAGAGATAAAGCATATGAGGCAAAGACAAAACCTCAGAAGTTCAAATACACCTGACAATTTCAATACTCGGGCAATAGATTATAATGAAGAGAATCGCTTGTTGCGTAGCGTGAGTTTTTATCATGTCATGAAAGATAAAAGCATCCCATACAGATTTGGGCAGATGTTGGAAACAAGGAGGGGAAAAGATGAATAAAAAAATACCCTATTTAAGTCTCGCAATAACTAACAATTGTAATTTTAGATGTTATTATTGCAGTCCTGACGGCAATAATGGAATGGGAGAAGCCTACGGAACGAAAACAGCCAAGATTGACCTAAAAGATTTAGAGAAAAAAGTAAAGATTGCTGAAAAAGAAGGCGTAACACGTGTCAGAGTGACTGGTGGAGAGCCACTTCTTGTTCCAAACATAACAGATTTCTTCAGATTTTTAGATGAAGATACCAAGATGGAATACGCAGTGGCGACAAATGGAGCTTTAGTCCACAAATATTTCAATGAATTAATCGCGCTTGATAGGGTTGATTTGAGAATCAGTCTTGATAGCCTTGACCCAGACAAATTCGCAAAAATTTGCGGAGTCCAGAAAGACTATTATCATCAAGTTATGAATAATCTAAAATCTTTGGGCGCAGCCGGAAAATTGTATAGGATAGCATCAGTAATCACAAAAGATAACGTAGATGAAGTCGAATCATTGATTAATTTTGCCGAAGATAATAAGATTAATCTTAAATTATCGAAAATTTCGTAAGAAATTTTATTGGGGTTTAATACCCCTCACTTCAGTGCGAAATTTTGGATTCCAAAAATTTGATAATCTATAATGCAAATCCGTAATACCCCACCATTTATGGTGGGGATAGGATTTGCTATC
>DAOVBM010000022.1 GCA_030670545.1 Candidatus Woesearchaeota archaeon | reverse complement strand
GTCAACTGGTTACGCTCGGTTGACACGCAAGGTGGAGCATGAAGCTCCACTACGCGGCAATTAAGTCTTATTGAAAGCCGCGAAGTGTGACCTTGTGTCACACCACCTTTGATCAAACTTTGTTAAAGTTTGGGGGCAACCACCCGCGACGAGCAGAATAAGGAAAAGGATTAAGTTTTGACTGATGATGCTGGTGCTCACTGAATAGCAGACTTTTTACTTACTTATTGAATATCATAAAAAAGAGGTAAAACATGTCACAGCCATTATTATATCTTACAAACATAACAATAATACTCATCCTGGGGATAATACTTACTATTATAGCGAAAAAGCTGAAGATATCAAACCTTCTTCTCCTTGTGCTGTGCGGCCTTACGCTGAACAAGCTGCAGACAGAGGCTTACTCAATAGAATTTGACCCTGTATTCCTCACATCTATCAGCATACTTGCTCTTGTGATGATAGTATTTGACGCATGCGCAAAATTCAAGATCAAGGAGCTGGATGAGTTCTCGATAATGGCTATCAAGACATCGATTATCTGGCTTGTGCTTAACATGATAATCATAACCTTTGCTGTTGTTTTCATCTTCAAGGAACCTTCATTGCTTATGGCTCTTATGTTTGCAGCGTTGATGTCTGGGACAGCGCCTTCTGCAATACTCACCATGTTCAAAGGTAGTGAGAACAGGCTTGGCAAATTCCTTGAAGTCGAGGCAATAGTCAACACGCCTATAATAGTCCTTCTCCCGTTTATAATCCTTGATTTTATAGGAAGGTTCAGTCCAGAGCATATGCTTTCAAGCATAATTGAACAGGTAGGGCCATTCCTCCAGCAATTTGTAGCAGGCATAGGAGCAGGGATACTTGTAGGCATAATTGCATTCAAGCTTATAAGTGTCCGCTATCCTGAGACATTGAATCCGCTGTCGATAATGACTGCATCAATACTGACTTATATCCTTGCAGAGAATCTTGGCGGAAACGGTGTCCTTGCAGTCACAACACTAGGGTTATTTTTTGGGAATGTTTTCAAGAGAGGGAAAGAATACCTTACAGAGTATTCCTCTATGTTTGCAAACACCCTGATAATCCTTGTTTTCGTTCTCATTGGGCTTGCTGTAGATATGCCTCTTACTTTTGAGTTCATTAGTAAGTCGCTGGGGTTGTTTCTCATCTACCTGATTGTAAGGTTCATTGCAATAACCTTGTCTTTCAAGAACCTTAAATATACAATTAAAGAAAAAATCTTCCTTGCTCTCAATGCTCAGAAAGGCATAGCCATTGCAGTTGTTGCATTCAGCCTTACAACAATTACAGTATCAACTCTCCAGATAATTGAAGGGGTTGAGCAGACAGCGCAAATTCCTTTCATAACCCTGCCAGGAGCAAAAGATATACTTGCGCTTATAGTAGCTTTTATTGTATATTCTCTTATTATATCCACAATAATACAAAGAGTCTCAAAGTTCTTCATTGGTGAGATAATAGTTCCTGTTGAAGAGATTATAGAAACTCCGGATGAGAAGAAGAGGGAGAGACGGGCAGTCAAAAAAGAGGATGTAAAATGATAAGGATAGGCCCAGCAGGTTTTGGCGGAAGCCCTATTGAAAATATTGAGCATATTGCAGAATTGGGATTTACAGCAGCTGAAGTGGAGTTCACATATGGTGTGCGGATGAAAAAGGAGGATGCTAAAAGGCTTGGGGAGCTGAATAAGAAGCACAGGCTTATGCTTTCTATCCATGCGCCATATTACATAAATCTTGCTTCAAAAGAAAAAGAAAAGATAGAGGCTTCAAAAAAGAGGATACTTGACAGCTGCCAGAGGGGCAGCCTTATGGGAGCAAAGTATGTTGTCTTCCATGCAGGGTTTTACATGGGGAGGGATCAAGAAGAAGTTTTCCAGATAATCAAGCAAGAGATTATTTCTATTAAAGATAAGATAAAGAAAAACAACTGGAACATAAAGCTGGCTCCTGAAACAACAGGCAAGGCTTCGCAGTTTGGTGATATTGATGAGCTTATAAGGATGAAGAAAGAGACTGGCTGCCATATTTGTATTGATTTCGCGCACATTAAAGCCAGGAATCAAGGGGATATAGATTATGATGATATTATGAAGAAGTTAAAGCCTCTGGGTCATATACATGCACATTTCTCTGGCATAGAATGGACATCAAAAGGCGAAAGAAGACATCTTATTACACCAGAGAAAGATATTAAGGAACTGCTCTCCTATCTATTAAAGTATAAGATAGATGCTACGATTATCAATGAAAGCCCGGATTCAGTTGAGGATTGTTTGAAGACATTGAGGATATTACAGGATATAAGGATGAAGCTGATTCAGTGAGATGTTTGGAAAAGATTTATATAGAAAAGGTTTATAGAAGATTGATATTATGATTATTTATGAAATTGAGTGTGATTAGGAGGAGAAAATGAAAAGAATAATCTTAATATTGTTTATTGTTGCAATTGTTTCTAGTTTTGTTTGTGCTGAAGGGATTGATGAGAATACTGCTTTGATGCTGCATATGGATGATGCTGGTTTGACTGATAGTTCTGATAATTCTCATAGTGTTACATTAAATGGTGATGCTGCTCTGAATACAGGCACTTATAAATTTACCCCTGGCTCAGCGTATTTTGATGGCAATGGTGATTATATTACAGTTTCTTCATCAGATTCTTTGTATGTTTCATCTAATGATATATTTACTGTAGATTTCTGGTATTATAAAACAGCATCATCTATTTCATTGTTAAGTTTTGGCAATGATCTCCCTGGATACGGTACTGGATTTTATGTTTTCGCTAGCGGCGTGCATTTTTATACTGATGTTGGAGGATACAGTGGGGGTCTGACAATTCCACCAGAATCATCTTTGAATACATGGTATCATATTGCATACGTAAGGGATAGTACAGATGATAGATTTTTTGTTGATGGTATATTACAAAAAACACAAGCAAAGAAATTATTTTCTTATAACGAAGATGCGCAATGGAAGATAGGTAAATTTAGTAGTGGCTGGCCATATTGGTATAATGGTTACATAGACGAACTCCGCATATCAAAAGGTATAGCAAGATGGACTGAAAACTTCACACCACCAAGTGAACCTTACAGTGCACCACCTCCTACTCCTTTTGCTACTTGTGGTGATAACTTGGTTGTTAATCACATTGTAGGAGATGTCGCGCCTGTTACTACAACAATTACTTATGGAACTGTTATGACAGACCTCTCAGGTGAGAGTAAATGCTGGATAACCCAGAACCTTGGTGCGAGCCAGCAGGCAACTTCGGCCACTGATGCAACTGATGCATCCGCGGGATGGTATTGGCAGTTTAACCGAAAGCAGGGTTACAAGCATGATGGTACAACCCGTACTCCAGATAGCATATGGATTACTTCAATTGATGAAGATAGCAGTTGGGTTTCAGCTAACGATCCTTGCACCATAGAACTTGGCGCAGGCTGGCGCCTGCCAACTTCTACAGAATTGCGTAATGCTGATGCAAATGGCGGCTGGGTTAACGTCTATGATTCGTTTGATTCTGTATTAAAAATCCATGCCGCTGGCGTCATTACCGATACTGCTTCGCTTTCCAGTAGAGGTAATGCTGGTTGGTCTGGGAGTAGTTACCAGGCTAGTAATACTAAGGGGGTCAGCCTGGTGGCACACGTCACCATCTACTGCGATGTGTTCAGTAATCAACCCAAGGTTAGAGCCCAGAGTCTTCGTTGCATTTATGATGAACCACCTTCACCACCAACATCCTCAAACTTCACATCAGACGAAACAACAAATTTCTCAGAGGTTACAGATATAACAAATGTTACAAACCTGACTCTTGCGACAACAGGCAAAGGAAAGATTAAATTCCCAGAAAGCACTGAAATAAATGCAGAAGCTCAGGATTATGACACAAATATAGTAATTGAAGATGAATTCATTTCAGTAAATACTGCTGCTCTTGATGAAAGCTTTAACACTTCTGCAACAATAACATTAGAAGGGGTAACATGCCCTGTTGAGACAATCACATATCAGGAAGGGACATTTACATCAAAGGATGATATAATCTCAGGTGGAAAGAACTGTGAATTAGAGGGAGTCTGTTCAAATATACAATGTAGTGGAACAACTCTAACATTTGATGTAGCGCACTTTACTGGATTCGCTGCTGGCTCAAATGCTAATCTTACAACAGAAGCGCAAGCAGGAGTATTCTACCCTCTTGATCCAATTGAATTCACAGCAGAATACATAAACTCAACAGATGGAACACCTATCTCTGGTGAATGTAATATCACATTTGATGATGATTGGGATACAGAATATACAATGGATTTTGATAGTACTGATTATAACTATACTAAATCATTTGCTATATCTGGATTGCATGAATACAATGTAACATGCTCATCTGCAAACTTTGTAACACTGGAAGCAAATGATACAAAGTTGGTAAGCAGTGTTGATATACCTGAGTTTTCAGTATTAACTTTAGGATTAGGGTTGATAGCTGTGTTAGTTGGATTGTTTGTGATAAGAAGAAAGAAATAATATTTTTTCTTTTATTCAAACCCTAACTTTTATCTTCTTCTGAGTTTGGTTTTTCAATTCTTCCAGAACAAGCAGATCATAAATCTCAATAAGCTTCCTGATTTTCACATTTTCTGCATTCAATCTGAAAAGTTTTGCTGTTCCTATGTTCCTTGTATGGATAATAATATTGTTCCTGATGAGGTTATCCCATATCCTGTATAAAGTGGCCCTTCCTATTCCTGAATTCCTGGCCATATCAGTTATAGAAAAGTCCAGCTCTCTTTCAGTCAATAGATAATTCATTACGCGTATCATAGGAGAGTCTCCCATAAATTCGATGAACATTGAAACCTTAGCCATAGATTTACGGAAGTCAGCGCTAATATTTAAATATTTCTATTTTGATACATCAATGTACCATTAATGATACAATCATTTGCCACTTGCCATGTTAGTATAAAATATATAAAGCCTTAGAAAATTGCATTATGTATGAATTTAAGTCCATTAGATATCAAAGCAAGGATAGTCAGAAAACTTGTCCAATGGAGAAAATGGGGAGGATCACACACAGAAAATATACTCAATGGACTGCCCAACCACCTGAAGGGACACAAAAATACAAAAACTGCACTGAAAGAGATGGAAAAAGATGAATGGATAATTCCAGCAAAAAAAACAAATGAGACTCATTATTCTTTAAATCCTAAGAAAGCTTCTGAGATTATGCAATTCTATGAGAGATACATCAACAAACCATAACCATTTTATATTAGCCAATGTTTTTCAGTTAATGATGAAAAAAATCCTATTGGACACGAGATTCCAGCTAATTTCAAAAAGATTTATATATCATTTCTGTTTTATATGGAATATTAATAAAAATGACACTTACAAAACCAGAGATAAGGGCTTTAGTTGAGATATACTCAGGCAGGGACAATATAGGAAGTATCTCCGAGGCAATGGATATAAGTCTTGGAACAGTATCTGCAATAATTAAAAAGCTTGAAAAAAAAAGTCTTTGCATAAAAATAAGAAAGGGAAAAAGAATAAAAGTTGCTCTCGCTGCAACATCTCCAGCAGAAGAATTTAGGAAACTTGTTACCCAGAGAAAACAATCTAATCTGCAGTCCTTTCTCTATGGACTTAATTTTAATATCCTTTCCAGCTGCCTTTATGAGCTAAAAACAACAGAACAGATAGCTTACATGCTCAAAACATCTCTAAAATCAGTCCAAAACAATATTTCTTTGCTCACCAACAAAGGTTTAATGACAAGAAAAAAGAGAGATCTTATATTTAACAGGACTGCATGGCCATATTTGTTTAGTTTTTTGGACGCTTACAGGAATTTTTGGTTGAAAGGTAATCTGCTTTGGAAATTCGGCAGAGAACAGGTTTTCGAAGTACGAAACAAAGAACAGGTAGAAGGGGTTCTCACTGGCTTTTCAGCATATAAGGATTATGGTGTGAAAGTCATAACTGTTAAGCACTGCTGTTATCTGCCAGCACAAAGGCTATCAAAGGGAGAAATTTTTCTTCATAGCTTACTGCAGATTAGAGATGATACAAGGCTGCTGAATCTGGCAATAGTCTTTTTCAAGAAAAATAAACTTAATGCAAAATTCCTCTTTAAAATAGCCACAAAATATGATTTGCACTCTAAATTAGAGGACTTTGTAAATATCTTAAAGAGCAAGGATGATAAGATTAATATTGGAAGCCAGCCTGCCACAACAAGAAAAGAAATAGAAGAAATGTTGAAGTTATATAAGATGTGATAAAAATGGCAGACATAAGATTAGATAAGGGGGAGATTATTGATTTTTTAGAATATCTTGATAAGTCTATTTCTAAAAAGCTAACTGTTTTTCTGATAGGTGGAGGAGCTATGTCCCTTAAGAATCTGAAAGAAAGCACAATTGATATTGATATAGTTGTTAATTCACGAAAGGATTTTAATGTTTTGAAACATGGCTTATTAAAAATTGGGTTTAAAATTGATAAAGAGATTCATGAAATCAGAGCTTATCATAATGCAGTAATGGTGTTCCTGAAAGATTCATCAAGGATAGACATCTTTATAAAAACTATCTGTGGTATGCTTGATTTTACGCAGGCAATGGAAGAAAGAGCTGATCTCTTTAAACATTTTGAGAAACTCACTGTTAAATTAGCTTCCAATGAAGATATTTTGCTGCTAAAATCTCTTTCAGACAGGGAAAAGGATCTTCCAGACTGCAGGGCTTTAATTGAGACTGGCCTGAAGTGGAATATTATCTTAAAAGAATGTATTAAACAGCACAGAAAAGATACAAAATGGGTTTTCTGGCTTTATGAACAGCTTTGCAGAGTTGAGAATAAGTATGATATCACAATCCCTGCAAAATTAAGAGTGCTAAAAGTATGCGAAAAAAATTGGAAGTTCAAGCCTCAGGATTTCATGCATGATATCGACAACATTGATAAGCATATTTCTGATAAGAGATTATTGAAAGATATTGTAAAATAGAATTGCAAAAAAAGCAGTTTATGAAAATTGAAAAAGCTGTATAGTTAGATGCTTCCAATGTCATAAACCATAACCATTTTATATTAGCCAATGTTTTTCAGTTAATGATGAAAAAAATCCTATTGGACACGAACTTCCTGCTTATACCTGCGCAGTTTGGAACAGATATCTTTGCAGAGATAAAGAGGATAGCGGATTTCAGGTATGAGTTATATATTATAGATAAATCGCTTGACGAGCTAAATAAGATATCCAAAGAGCAAAGTGGGAAGCTGAAAAGAGAAGTAAAGCTTACTATTGCAATCATTAAAGAGAAGATATCTAAAAGCGACATTAAAATAATTGATACACAGGAGGAGGATAAAAGCGTAGATGATATAATAGTCTCTCTCAAAGGATATATAACAGCGACACAGGATATAGAGCTGCAGAAGAGGCTGAAAGAAAAAGGAGCAAAAATCATCTCAATGAGGCAGAAGAAGTACCTTTTTTTCAAATAATTGCTTCCTAAACCCAAACCTTTTTAAACCAATTATTATTCCCTTATAGCTAAATAGTCATAACAAGGAGTTAAAAAATGTTCTATAGAGCAGAAATCAAGGATTATATCAGGGTACCCCCAAACCTATTCGACCTTCCTATAGAGGAGGCAATTGTCAAGAGGGTAAAGAATAAGTATGACGGTTATATATCACAGGAATTAGGAATTGTAATAGATGTCTCTTCAGTTGATGAAGTCGGTGAAGGGATAATAATACCTGGCGACGGAGCAGCATATTATAAGACTAAGTTCAAGCTGCTGACATTCAAGCCTGGAATTCAGGAAGTGATACTAGGAAAGATTAAGGACATAACAGACTTCGGCGCATTCATAAGCATGGGGCCAATTGAAGGCATGATACATATATCACAGACAATGGACGACTTTGTATCATTCTCAAAAGAGAAGACCCTGGCAGGAAAAGAAAGCCACAAGGTCCTGAAAGTAAATGATATGTGCAGAGCGAGGATAATCGCATTGTCATACAAGGATGTTACAAACCCAAAACTTGGGCTGACAATGAGACAGCCTAATCTGGGAAAGATTGAATGGATTGAGGAAGAGAAATCTCCCAAAGCAAAAGTTAAATAAGGTTCAAAAATGGTAAAAAAGAAAGCATGCAAGAAATGTAAACTGTTGGTTTCAGGGAATGAATGCCCTCTCTGTAAGACAAGCTCATTCGCAAACAGCTGGCAGGGAAGATTAAATATACTGGATGCTAACAAGTCAGAGATTGCAAAGAAATTAGATATCAAAGTAAAAGGAGAATATGCTATCAAAGTAAGATAGTTCTTAAATTTTAAGTGATTAATATGGAATTAAAAATACTGGAAAAAAACGAGAACAAGCTTATAGACAGGATTGAGATAAAAGCAAAGGCAAGTTTTACAGGAGCTACTCCTTCAAATGAGCAGGTAAGGGACTCTATTGCTTCAAAGATGAAAGCAAAAGCAGAGAATATTGTTGTTAAGGGAATCAATACAGTCTATGGTTTTCCTGAAGCAAATGTTATCGCTTTTGTATATAAATCAGTTGAGAGCAGGGATAAATTCGAGTCCAGGCTGGGTAAAAAGGCCCTTGAAAAAATAGAAAAAGGGAAATAAGCAGCAGAAGACGCTAAACAGAAAGCAAAGGAAGAAGCAGCTGCTCCAAAAGAAGAAGAAAAAAAGCCTGAAACTAAAGAAGAAAAACCTGTAGAAGAGAAAAAGGAAGCTAAAGAAGAAAAGCCAGCAGAAGACACTAAAAAGGAAGAAGAAGCTGCTCCTAAAGAAGAAGAAAAGCCTGAAACTAAAGAAGAACCTGCTGTAGAAGAGAAAAAGGAAGCTAAAGCAGAAAAGGCTGCTGAAGAGCCAAAACCTGAAGAAAAATCCAAATAATACTGATGTGATCAAGAATGGCAGAAGAAAAGAAAATAAAGCTAAAAAAAACAAGCAAGAAATGGCAGGCTTATGAGATTTCAGGAGAAGAACTGAAACGAAAGAACAGGTCATGCCCAAAGTGCGGAGTAGGGATATTCCTCGCAAAGCACAAGAACAGAGAGACATGCGGCAAGTGCGGATATACAGAATTTGTTAGCAAGAGTTCTTAGGATTTGTTATTGATTAAACAGTTAGTTTCATGCTGAGATCTATAGTAGCATAATTTCCTATAATTAAATTTATCACCAAAATCCATATTGTTTACATCTATAAAATTTACATGACGAAATCCTTCATGCAATCCATAAGCTCGTTTTTCATTAAAAATCTCATACTCTCTTCTCTTCATCAATAAACAATACAGGGTAAAGTCTTCATCCTCATTTTTAATTCCACTTGTTTTTATCCTATCATATATCATGTCATCAATAGCCACTTCCAATTGTCCAATGAATTGAGGATATCCAGAATTAAAGTAAAGCCCGTGGATTTTTTCTTTTCCTAATCTTTCTATCTCATCATTCTCAAAAAATACAAATACATTACTATCCTGGGCAGTATATCCTAACATAATTATTGAAATTATTGCTAACTTTAAATAATTGCCTAAAACTTAAAACTTTGCCACCACTATTGATTATTCGTCTTTACTTGTTTTATATTAAGGGACTGGATATTGATGGGGTATTTGTTAAATACAATAAAAATTCAATTTAATGCCCATTATGTTAAGGGTTTCCATATCCCCTCTTTTCCCTATTTTTTATATGGTTGATATGGATAACCTTTTCTTCCAGGAATTTATTAAGATCTAACCCATACTTTTCAATCAATGTAGATGTATGATGTCTCCCTAAAAAGTTCGGCATAATTACATAAGTCGCACCTTTATCATATAATCTTATAGCTTCATCAATCTGATGAGAAACAATAATTATGATGGCTTTTTTATTAGACTCTCTAATTTTATTAACTAATAAAAGATTTGTATCAAAGTCAGGTATTGTTGAATATATCATCTTGGTTTTTGACAGATTCAATTCACCCAATAACTCAGAATCACTGGCATCACCATATCTGCAATCAACTCCTTCTTTTGCAAGAGATATTATTGTTTCTGGATTGTAGTCCACAATCAAAAACTTCTTTTTTATCTTTTTAAAAGATTTTAGTAAATCATAACCCATTTGATTATACCCAAACAGAATAATGTCATAGACATCATGCTCGTGATATTTATGTTCATCTACTTTGCTGCCTTTTCTTTCAAAAATCTTCAAATATTTTGCAATATATGGATATATATTGTTTGCGTGAATGATCATATAAGTTGAACCTGCAATAGTGATTAAACCAATAACAGTTACTAAAGATAAGATTTCATTTGTTAGATGTCCTACTTTAACTCCCAAAGCAATAAGGATTAAAGAGAATTCACTTATTTGAGCTACAGTCAACCCTGCTAAGAAACTATTTCTTTTTGTATATCCCAGTAAACCCATTAAAACCATTACAATTAAAGGATTTCCAATCAATATAAATATTGAAAGCAGGATTATAGGAAAAATATACTGGGGCATATTTGTAAAAACCATCTGAGAGCCTAATAATATAAAAAACAGAACAATAAAAAAATCACGCAATGGTCTCATTCTGGAACTAATTTCATAGCGATAAGGAGACAAAGATAAAGTAACGCCTGCAAGTAAAGCTCCAATCTCCATTGAAAAATTTAAATAATGAAAAAGGGAAGCTAATGCCAAACACCAACTAATTGAAAATAATAATAATAATTCCTGGGATTTTGCAATGGCTTTAGTTACATCTGGTAATATATACATACCAATTAAAAATAATATCACTAATAGACCAAATCCGTTTAAAAAAGTTAGAACCAAAGTAATTAAATTAAATCCACTAGAGATTGATGAAATGACCATCAAGATGAGCATTGCAATTAAATCCTGAATAATTAAAAATCCAATCGAAATCTTTCCATATAATGTGCCCATATCATCTTTGTCTGATAAGAGCTTCAGAATAATTATAGTGCTGCTAAATGTCAAAGCAATTGCGACATATATTGATACCATATTAGAAAAACCAAACAGCTTACATATGAAAAAACCAATTAATGAAGTGAATATAACCTGGCCAATCCCTGTGATTGAAGAGACTTTACCTACCTCTTTTATGACTTTAGGATTTAAATTTAAACCAACAATAAAAAGAAGCAGGGCTATGCCCATATGTGCAAATATATCCAGGGTTCCTGTTGAATGAATAATATTCAGAAAATAAGGACCAACTACAATACCGCTAAGAATATAACCGACTATTAAAGGTTGTCTTAAGAATCGTATCAATCCTGCGATTATAGTCGTTATAACAATAATGATTCCGATCTCAACTAATATTTCCATTTTTTCTCTGATTTAACAATGTTCTAATAAATTAAGTATACTGCTTGGAGTTACAACACCTATAACCTTCTTGTTTTTATCTAAAACAGGAATGTAATGAAAACCTTCCTGATATACTAATTCTATCACTTTGTTAATAGGTGTATCACAGTTTACTGTGGATTTATGCTTATTTATCAATTCTTTAGCCTTCTTATATAGAAATTCCCTTCTATAGCCAATATTTAATATTTTTGTGACAGGCTCATTTTTTACTTGATGCAAAAATAATTTAATTAAGTCTTCATTGCTGATCTCCCCTATAAATCTTTTATCCAGTGTAATCACTATACAAACATTTGTATCCTCTTTTTTTAGTTTCTTCATAATTCTATCTGCATCATCATCTGGATAAATAAACACTGGTTTGATCATTGCATCTTTTGCAGTCAGCTTTCTTATGTTTTCACTTTCAGAAATAATTGTAGCTTCCTCTTCCTTTAGTCTATTGATTAAATTTGTTAATCTCATTTATTACCCCCTTGTTTCAGTGTTTTAACAATTTTATCATAAACCTCAAATAGATCCCTAATTTCTTTTATTTTAAGAAAATAGAATTTTTTTGGGGGTTGATTCTCAAAATTTACAAATCCTAAATCATATAACAACTTTAAATTCTTGGATGCAGAAGATTCAGAGATATTCAATTTTTTTGCTATTTCATGTACAGATACCCTTTCCTTCTGATAAAGTATATGTAAGATATCCCTTCTTATTCTGGATCTTATTGCTCTAGCAAGTTTTTCGTCAGGCATAATCAATAAATATGCTTTATGTTATTTAAATGTTTCCATGTTTCGCAACTGGGCAACAACGAGATTTAAATTTATAATCAACACATCTGTTTATTCCTTATTATTCAATTATCTCTTTTTACTTATTGTATAGGATACACAATCGAAACATTTATATAGTTGTTAGTGTTCTTGATACATTAAGTAGGCAAATCAGTTGTTTTGTCTGCTTATTTTTAGAAAATAGTAAGTGTAAATGATACAATAAATGTGATCAAAAATGGATGCAAAATACACAAAAGAAGCGCAGGTTGGAGAGGTAATCATCATTGATGAGAAAAAAGCTCTGGAATATGTAGTCATTCGAGCTGAGCTTGAGGGAGGCGGAACAGGTCATGGTCCTCATGACATATTCCCTGATGGCTGGCATGTAGAAGCTAGAAAGCTAAAGCCAGATGGAAGCTATAATCCAAAAGCAAAGACAATTGACTTTTACCAAAGTGGTTGTTTTACCAACATGAAAGAAAAAGTAAAGGTTGTGGGTAAAATGGAACAGACATTTGTTAGCAAAAAAACTGTGGCAACCACCCAAAATATGTACAAGATAACCACACAAGGTGACGAAGAAGGAAAGACTACGCATACACTAGGTTATGCAACAGGAGACATAGAAGACATCAGGATATATTTTGATGACATGAAGTATTATGATCTTGATATTGATGAGATAAGTGTAGTCCATGTAAATCCAGAATCAGTAAGCGAGAGAAAAAGGCTGCTGCAGGAAAAGGCAAGCCTGGAAAAAAGGCTGGAAGAGATCAAGGATTTAACAAAACAGTAAGTTTGACAAATACAACAATGAAGGTGATATAATGAAACCAAAAACACTAAACAGCCTCACATTGGCAATCGCAGACTATTATGAATACTCAATGGCAGATGCTAATATCAATCAGGATTACTCTGGCCTGGCTTCAGTATTTGACATGGTTGTAAGAAATCTTCCTAAAACAAAAGTTATAGGAGAATTTGAACATGAAGGTGTAAAATATAACAAGCTTGGAGAGAGAAACTATCTTGTCAATGCAGGAATTGAGCAGGCAATGGCTGTCCTTCTCGATTTAAAGGGCAGTGAAAAGCTTGCAGAGTACATGAAAGAAGTGCAGGGCATAGTAGGCCAAAAATTCCTTGATTGGGTAAATCAACTTGAGTTCAGGGGAGATGCATACGCAATGCGCGAGGGTGAGATATTTTTTGCGCAGGAACCGCAATTAAGAGTGCATGAAAGATTTGAAGAAGCCCAGGCCTATGAAACACTCTTGCTTACAACAATCAATCCACAGACTAATGTAGCTGCAACTGCTAATGATATTGCAGAAGTTACAGGCAGCATACTGCTTGAAGGAGGCTCACGAAGAGCCCAGAGCCCGCAGGCATCAATACAGAACACAAGAGCAGCAAGGATTGGAGGATTCCATGCAACATCAAATATAGCGTTTGGCATGGAATACAATGAGAAAGTAGGAGGAACGCATGGCCATTCATATGTCATGCTTCATGAGAAGGAGATTGATGCTTTCAATGCGCAGGCAGAGACTTTCAAGGATAATGCATGCTTTTTGCTTGACACATATGATGTAAAGAAAGCTGTAGAGAAGATGATCAGCATAGTAAATGAAAATCAACTGGACAGGTTTGCAATGAGGATAGACAGCGGTGACCTTGTGAGCCAGTACAAATATATAACCAACAGGCTGGAAAAAGCAGGATTTGAAAGAGAGCAATACCAGATTGTCGCTTCAGACGACCTTACAGCAGGCAAGATAGCAGATATTGAAAAGCAGGGATGCAGATTTGACAAGTACCTTATCGGCACATTTGCTGTCAACCCGCCAAAGCCTTTGGGAGGAGTGTACAAGCTTGCAGCATATCAGGATAAGGAAGGAGAATGGATAATGAAAGGCAAGAGGTCTGAAGATCCTGCAAAATCAACACTTCCAGGAATAAAGCAGATATACAGGGTATCTGGAAAAGACAGCATGTTTACCAAAGACATAATTGCATTAGAAGGTGAATCGATTGACAGCTATCTTGAGCAGGGAGAGACTGCTGAGCCTTTGCTGATAAAAGTGATTGAAAAGGGAAAGCAGGTTTACGATATCCCTTCAATCAAAGAGATGAGCGAATACAGGAAAGAGAGACTGTCAAGGCTTCCAGAGAAATACAAGACAGGAAAAGAGAAGTATCCTGTGATAATAAGCCAGGGCATAAGGGAAGCGCAGGAGAAAGTCATGCAGTATGTCATGAGTGAGCAGGTAACTAACTGATGAGGCAATAAAAATGAATGTGCAATCAATATCCATCGTGCCTGAAAGCGTAGGGTGCAATGCAAAATGCAAGTATTGCATAGCATCCATGACATATACTCCAAACAAAGGAGACAGGCTTGATTTCAACAGGCTGTCAAATGCGCTTCAGTATGCAAGAGCAGGCAATGCGCAGACAGCAATATTGACAAGCAAAGGAGAGACATTGATGTCAGACTGGAACTATCTTGGATATATACTTAAGCTGACAAAAGAGCATGGCTTTGGCCAGAGAGACCTGCACACCAACATGGCTCTTGTTAAAGGAAGAGAAAAAGAGTTCCTTGAGAAGCTTGTCAATCAGCCTTACGGCCTTACAAATGTTACTGTGACAGTAGCATCGCTTGACCCTGCAATAAACAGAGAGTTGATGGGTATTGATGTTGACTATGAGAATCTGTTCAGGTTCCTGAGAAAGGATGCTGATATTGCAGTAAGGCTCTCATGCGTGATGAACAAGGAAGCAGTGCATGACAGAAAGACCATAGAAGACTACATATCAAAGGCAAAGGAGCATGACATCTCACAGATAGTGTTCAGGGGATTGTGGACTCATGATAACTCAAGAGAGAATAAGGTTTCAAGATGGAGCAGAGAAAACAAGGTAGAGGTTGACATCGCAAACAAAGCGCTTGAAGCCATGGTTCAGGAGAAGAAGGCATCCAGGATATTTGACCTTCCATGGGGACAGACAGTGTATGATGTGAATGGTATAAATGTCACAGCAGCAACATGCACTGTGAATTACTTCAAGGATTCAATCAAATCACTGGTTTTCCTTCCTAACAACCACCTGTACACAACATGGGAGTTTGAAGGATCAATAATAATGTCATAGAAATCCTAAAATCCGACTTACCCAGCCCTAAAGGACTGGGCTTGCTCCGGATTTTCGAGACGGATTTCTAGGACACAAAAAAAGTAGCAAGCAAAAATGCAATAGCATTCATCCTCGCCCTAAAGGGCAAGGCTTTCTGCTTTTTTTCGTGTAATTGGAGGTAAAAGAAAATGAAAAAAACAAAGGCAATTGTATGGGATGTAGATACGCAGAATGATTTCATCATGACTGATGGAACATTAGTTGTTCCTGGCGCATATGATATCATTGAGAATTTAGGAAAAGCGCTGGAACATTTTGAGAATAAAGGACTGCCAATACTTGGTTCAGTTGATGCGCACACAGGTCCTGAACTTATACCAGGAACAAAAGATCAGTATTTTCCATTGCACTGCATAAAGGGAACATCAGGCCAGCAGAAGATTGCGCAGACACAGGCAGATATACTCTATGTATCTGACCAAAAGTACAGCAATGATGCGCTGGATATGGTTGTCAGGGAAGCAGAAGATGGAAGAAGAGTATATGTAGAGAAACAGGAGGTAAGCCTGCTTGCAAACCCAAACGCAGAGCAGCTCATAAAGAAGCTTGGGGTTGAAGAAGTCTATATGATGGGTGTTGCGACAAACATCTGCGTAAAGGCAGCGTATGACGCATTCAAAGACATGCATTTGAAAGTGTACTTAGTACACGACGCAATCAAAGGACTTGACCTTCCAGGAAATACAGAGAAAGGAGCGCTTGAAGAAATGCTGAAATCAGGAGCAGAGATGTACAAGTTTTAACAAAAGCAGAGGTGGAAACATGAAAGAAAAGAAAGAGGATCTGGAAATGAGAATCAAAAAAGCAAAGATGGACCCTGCATTAGTCTCAAGGCAGATTGAAGACTTTATAATTGAGCAGATAACACTTGCAGGAGCTAAAGGAGGGGTTGTAGGATTATCAGGAGGCATTGACTCAACTATAGTATCTTATCTTGCAAAAAGGGCATTTGACAGGTATAATTCAGCAAAGCCTGGTAAGGAACAGCTTAGGCTATATGGACTGGTAATGCCTGCAGGTGATCTTGGAGACGAGGATGCAAAGGATGCAATAGAGATTACCAATTTACTTAAGATTTCCTACAAGGCTATTGATATCTCTCCAATACTTGAGGCAAGGAGAAAGATAAATCCTGTCTTCAAAAACAACCATAATAATGGTAATGCTGCTGCAAGAGAAAGGATGATCCAGCTTTATGGGGAAGCTGCCCAGAATAATCTGCTTGTGCTTGGAACTGGAAACAGGGACGAAGACTATTGCATAGGATACTTCACAAAGTATGGTGATGGAGGAGTTGACATAAGCCCTATAGGAAACCTTCCAAAGAGGCTTGTAAGGCAGCTTGCAGCATACATAGGAGTGCCTGAGAAGACAATCAAAAGAGAATCAACCGCAAGGCTCTGGCCAGGCCAGACAGACAAGGGTGAGCTGGGATATGATTATGATCCTCATGTCGAGACAGTTATCGCAGGCTTTGGCCAGGGATTTTCAAGGGAGGAAATACAAGCGATTACAGGATTCCAGTACAGGATAATTGATGACATCAGCAAAAGGCACAGGAACAACAGGCATAAGATGAACACGCCGCCAGTTGCTGAAGTGAGTTTAGACTATCATGAAAATCCGCCGCAAGTGTCTCACTCCACACTAAAGTGTGGAGTTTGATAGGACACTTGCCTTGACAGGCGGATTTTTAGGATGCCAAAAGACGAGATTGTATCTAGCACCTAAAGGTGCTAGTTTTAGCTCGTCTTTTCAGCATTAGGGAGGATGGAGAAAGGTGCATAAAGATGGAAAAAACAATAAAAGAACTGCTTAATTTGAAAGGCAAGAAGTTTTACAGCTATACGACTGCCTGCCTTTCATTAGTTGATGAGAGCAATAGGATCAACAGGATATTAGGAGAAAAGAATAAGCAGGTTGAGGATCCATCAAATGCAGATTTCATTGTTGTAACCACTTGTGCTGTATCTAAAGACTCAGCACAAAATTCTGTAAGCAACATCCTCAATCTAAATGATGCTTTAGGAAACAAGCCAATCTATGTAGGCGGCTGCCTATCAAATGCCAAGGAAAGAGAATCCTTAAATGGACTGAAAAACATCAGGTTTTTCACTGCAGATGACATATTCAAAGATGTAGAGAAGATAGATCTTATCTGTGAAAAAACCACAACAAGATGTAAGCCTTTCTGGCTTGAGGATATGCCAGCAAAGAAAAAGCATTTAGAAAGATTGCAGATTAAGAATAAAAGGCTGGCTGAATTGTATGCATTTACAACTGACGGCATTGTTTTTCAGGATATGCCTTTTAAGTTTGATACAATCAGAATATCAAAAGGCTGCAACAAAAGATGCTCATACTGCGCAATCCCAAATAATAGGGGCAGATATCTGGAACATGATTTTAATTATGTAGCTTCGCAGATAATGGACAGCAGGAATAAACATCTTCTTTTGATAGGAGAAAACATCGGCTGCCATGTGGATTTTGAGAAGATAATCGAATATGCAATCAGGAAGGATAAGATATTGATGTTAAGATATCTGGAGCCAGAGCATATCTACAAGATAAAAAGAGAATATCTTAAGAGTATTATCTATATCGGGGTTCCGCTGCAGAGTGGATCATATAAAGTACTGAAAGATATGCGCAGACCAAGAAATCTCACAGAAGTAAAGAAAAGATTCAAGGAATGGCATAAGAACAATATTTTCCTTGGTACATCAATTATCCTCTCATATCCTATAGAGGGTTTGATTGATTATATTAAGACAATGTGGTTCATTGCAACTGTACCAGTTAATTATGTCTCATTCCAGAACTTTTCTCCAAGAGAGAACTCTCCTGCATTTGAAATATATAAGGAATGGAATAACAAGACCCTTTGCATCCGCATAAAATTCAGGTTATTTGATTATTTTATTAGACTTCAGAGCAGACTTAATTACTTTAAAATGAAGCATTCATGGAGGTGCAATTAAAATGACAACAGGACTTATTGTAGGAAGATTTCAGCCTTTCCATATAGGGCATTATAATGCTATAAAGGCGGTAATTAAAAATAAAACATCAGGAAATATTGAAAAATTGATATTAGGCATAGGCAGCGCCCAGCTTAAAAACCAGCTGGAAAATCCATTTAGCTATGATGAACGCAAGCTTATGATAGACTTGTCTTTTAAGGAAAGGAATGACATTGATGTATATCCTGTTACAGATATAAATGATTATAGCAGGTGGGTGAAGCATGCAGTTGATTCAGTTCCGCATTTTGATTTTGTGCTGACAAACAATGAGATTACAAGGAAGCTGTTTGAAGAAGATGGTTATCATGTAAAAAACCTTCCTATAGAGAATATAATCAGCGGGGTTGAAATCAGGGAGATGATTACAAAAGATAATGATTGCTCAGATCTGCTGCCAGAAGGGACAAAAACAGTAATGCATGAGATAAAAGGCTATGATAGGATAAAGCAGCTTTATAGAAAATCGCATAGAAACCCTGCTCCGACTACTGATGTCATAATAGAATTGTATGACAGGAAAATGGACTATAAAGGAATTGTTTTTATTGAAAGGAAAAATATTCCATACGGCCTGGCGCTTCCAGGAGGTTTTCATGAATACGGCCTAAGCGCAGAGGAAAATGTAATTAAAGAAGCAAAAGAAGAGACAGACCTTGATATAGAGCTAATCAGCCAGCTAGGAACATACTCTGACCCTAAACGCGACCCAAGAGGCCACATGATATCGACAACTTTCATAGCAAGAGCTTATGGAGAGCCTAAAGCAGGAGATGATGCAAAAAAGGTATTTGTTTTTCAGGATGAGAGCATACCTGATCTTGTTTTTGACCACAGCAGGATTGTTGAGGATTACATGATATGGAAGGAGAGGAAATAAGATGAAAAGCATTATGATTGATACAGACATAGGCACAGACATAGATGATGCTCTTGCATTGATGATGGCAATAAAGTCAGGAATGGATATCAAGCTGATAACAACTGTGCATGGAGATACTAAAATCCGCGCAAGAATAGCTAAAAAGATTACAAAATTGCTTGGTAAAGAGATACCAGTCGCTTATGGTGAAGAGATTCCAATCAAGCAGTCACACATATTCTGGCTTGGAATTGAAGGCAGAGGTTTTGTGGATAACGATAAAAGATATGATATAATGCCTGATGCTATTGACAGGATTGCAGAGACTGCTTATGCTAACAAAGGCATGGAGATTGCAGCGATAGGACCATTGACAAATATTGCAAAAGTACTTGAGAAATATCCAGGCATTGAAGAATATATAAACCATATCTATATGATGGGAAATGCAATATTGTATGAAGATAAGCTTTTCATAAACTACAGGGCGCATAATTTCAAAGTTGATCCTGAAGCTGTTGATATTGTAATGAGTTCAGATATTAAAAAGACAATCATAACAACAGAAATATCAAAGCAAAATTATTTAAGAGACGATGATTTCAATAAAATAAGGTCATTAGATTGTGAATTATCTGATTATATATGCAACAGTGCAAAGCGATGGAAGAAAGCGATTAGGTGCGATAATGCATATCTTTATGACCCATTGACAGTCTATCACCATATTGGCTATGATGTTACAGAAAAAAAGATTGTTGGTGATACTGCAATCACTATTGATGCAGATAAAAGTTTCAAACAAAGATTCATGAAAATCATAATGGGATGAAAAATGGAAAAGAAGATACTGCTTGTGGAAAAGGTAACAAAGCTTGAATACCATCAGGCAAAAGGAGAACCGAGGTTCAAGAGAAGGCATGAAGAGAGAATGATAAAGCTGCTGCGCGATCATAATCATCACAATGAATTTACAGGAAAGCTTGTTGAGATACTTGATAATTCAGGAGCAGATTATGACAGGTACAGGGTTGACAGGATTAAAGATATAGATTTCACCAGATATGGCATGATAATCACTTCTGGCGGAGACGGCACATTCCTTAAAGCAGCAGAGAAGATAAACTGCCAGGCCATAGTAGGCATGAACTCAACTTATACTGGGTCTAATGAAGGCAGTGCCGGAGGATTAACAATTATTGACAAGAGAAATCTGTATGAGATAAAAAAGATATTCACAGAGGATTACAGGATAGAGAAATGGGGCAGGCTATATGCATCCATAAATGATAAGATAATTGATGATCTTGCAGTGAATGACATCTATGCAGGCCACTCTAAAAGCTATAAGTCATCATATCTTGAGGTCATAATAGAGCCTGAAAGCGAGGCTTTTGTATCATCAGGAGCAGTAATCTCTACAGGTATGGGCTCGCATGCATGGTTCAGGTCAGCAGGAGGCACGCAGTTCAGGAACGAGCTTGACGTATTCGGCATAATAATAAGAGAAGCTTTTGAAAAAAGAGAGAAATACAAGTTCACATCAAGGATATTGTCATCAAAGGAAAAAGTAGTGATATATCCAGAAAGGGATGATTATGTTGTGGTGTTTGACAGCAAAGATGAAGAGCATCCTGTCACCACAGAGGATTATGTAACTATAGGTCTTTCAGATAAGAGTATAAATGTGGTGAGGTTTGATTAGTAAAAAATTTCTTTGAAAATTTTTGTTTTTGATGGTACATAAATTATAGAACTTGCATTTCACAGCACCTTGCTCCCAATAGCCTTATGTCCCACCCCTAAAATCTTGATGGGCATAGTTTAATAAGTCTTGAGGAGTAAAACCCCTTAAGAACTTAGAGAACTACGTTCTCCAAGTAAATTAGAGACCTTCGTTTTCCATAGAGTTTCCGAAAGAAACTTTTTAATCGCAAATCTTCCGGATTTTTCTCCAGAATACATATAAAGGATATAAAAAATTTAACCCTGATGAAACAAAAAAGATTGCCTTCTTTTGAAAACTA
>DAOVBM010000036.1 GCA_030670545.1 Candidatus Woesearchaeota archaeon | reverse complement strand
CATCCTAAATTTTTTTGAAAAAAAGGTTCAACACCTAACTTTTTATCATCAATCAAAGATTTAATATCTTTATCACTCAACATAATTAATGTTAACAATAGGGGGGTAATAAACTTTTATGGTGGTAATCACCACCACAATATTTATATATCCTCTGCGACTCTCTTAATATATGATTAAAGAAATATTAAAAAGCATAGGATTATCTCAAAATGAAATAAAAATATATCTTGCATTGTTAGAATTAGGCCCGTCTTTGATAGGGAAAATTTGCGGAAAAACAAAAATACATCGAAGAAATGTATATGATTCTATTGAAATGCTTAAAGACAAAGGATTTGTTTCTTCAACAATCATAAATAATAGAAATGTGTTTGAAGCAGTTAATCCTAAGAGAATTCTGGATATACTTGATGAAAGAAGAACAAGTATTGAAACAATTTTACCTCAGTTAATGAACAGACAAAATCAGGAACAAACTCTTGTAAAAGTTTATACTGGATTAAATGGAAGAAAGATTATATTTGAAGACAAGTTAAAATATAATGAAGAACAATATGTCCTGGGAGCTCATAAGTCCTCAAAAAAGATATCAACTTATCTTGAAAATTATCATAACAGGAGGATTCAAAAGAAAATACAGCTTAAGATGCTTTTTATTAACGAAGATAAGGAAGCAGCTAAGAAGTTCAGCAAATACAAATTTATAGAAGTAAAATTACTCCCCAAAATATTTGCTTCTCCCATTGCAATCAATATTTATGGCAATAAAACTGCAATTTTATTAGGCTCTGAAACAATAGAACCAATCAGTATTCTTATTGAAGATAAAGGATTATCAGATGATTTTAAGATTTATTTTGACATGTTGTGGAAATCTAGCAAACATCTATAAGGAATATTTATTTTTCTATCTAATCGACATTGTTTACTTATCGACTACTCCACTTACCACAACCCTATACTTCATATAGGAACGTGGTAAGCTCCGTCTGGCCATGCCATGAATGCCTTCAGCATTCAATGGCAGCGGAAATCAAAGATTTCCTGGCGTTTAAATGTCTGCATTTAAACACATCCATGGCACAGACACCGATAAGTAAACAATGTCATCTAATCTGACATATATCTAAAATATTCATCAACATGATTATGGCCATTATACTCATCAACTTCATAATTCCCTCCACCTGTGAAAGTATGTCCTGAGATATCACTGATGATTTCAAAATATTTGTCAATTGTTTTTATTGGGTCAGTCTTTAAGGCCATGGCTGTCTTTTTCAGAAAATCCTTGCTTTGGCGCATGATACTAATCGGCCAAGGTCCAATTTCCATCCTTTCTCCATATCTGCCTATTGTCACTTGTTCTAAGTCTGTAATTTCCCCAGATATAAATCTATTATCACGCAGGATTCCTTTAGGAAAAAAATGCACAAATCTGCCTTCTGCTGAAAGTTTTAAACTTTCTAAAACAAGAACGCCATCAACAGAACCCAGGTGATATGCCCATTTATCTAAAGTCCATCCTGCATTTACTGAATGTTCAGCAAATTGTTTTATTTCATTGTCATTAAACTCACAAAAATCTTCATATCGTATATTAGTCATTGAAAGTCTAACTATTTGATACAAATCAGAATCATTATCTTTTCTTTTCCTGCCAGAAGATTGGTAAATATTATCCTGAATTTTTGAGGGTATTTGATTTAACGCAACATAAGGTGTATGGAAAATATTTCTCTCTGAAAGGATATTATTTTTTGCTTCACCCATTGCAAAACCAAGATCTACTCCACCCCAAATTCTCCCGAATTGAGCTAATGGGAAATCGCTTTCTGTTCTCCAGTTAAGCGGGTCAATAACATATTTTTCAGAACTTCCATCTTCAGGTATTGCTCCTGCTCCTTTGAATGTTACAACATAAAAAGGCATATCTTTAAAGTCGTCTATAAAAAGAGGAGTATCTAATATGACTTCAATATTTCTTCCTCTCCTGCGTGAATCTAGATTTAGGCGTTGTTTCTGAATATCTAAACTTTTAGTATAATGTTCATCTAAAATAACTGAATGAACAAGATTACTCTCATGTCTGAAATTAGCATGATGGGAATTCTCAACTTCTACTTTATAAAGAACATCTGGGTCATCATCTATTAATACAACAATTCCTTTGCTGCTTTTACTTCCTCCTATTTTTAATTTGATGCTCATAGTATATGGCATATATTGACTATTTAAAAAAGTATCTTTGAGTTGTTGAGTTCATGCCTTTCTGCTTTGGCAGGCATTTTAGTACCTAAGAATCTTTCCTTCCATTACACCAAATCTTCCTTGAGCATCGCTTCTTCCAAGTGATTTTATATCTGACTGCTTTGGCGCTAGTCCATTATCATACAGATAATTTGAATGAATATCTGATTCTGTCTCACTAATCACAGGTGTTAAATAAATCTTATCTTTTTCATATTTTATATTGAAGCCTGCAATAAAATTCTTAGGTATTATGATTTCCTTTAAACCGTTTAAGACATCTAATTTTCCTTCGTAATTATCTTCTATTGAATCTTTCGCTATTCTTTCAAACAGTTTTTGATTAACTGGAACATTAAACACGTATTGCTCTTTGTCAAGGCATTTCTGTGATAAGACAAAGGCTCCTTCAGAACTCAATACAAGGTAGGGGTTTGTTATAAGAAGATCTAATGGGCTTTTTCTGGCAGCTTCTGATGTAAAATCATAATGCGCAATATTCCTGGTTCCATTAACAACTGTCACATCTCCCCTGTATTCCAGAGGCATACCCATATCTTTTTCTAATTGGGAGATTATTCTCTCATCACCAGTATTCTCAGCTTCTTTAATCTGGTCAGTGCCATACATCACTTTACCCATACTTGCATTAGCTATTGCCAAGACCCTTTTTCCATCTTCAGGATTTGTTGGGATGATGCCTCCAATCTTGCCCATGATTGGGTTTCTGTCTGATCTAAAGTCTACTGTCCATAAGTAGTTCAAAGCCAGCCATTCTGATAGAAGATTATCATCCATAATTTCTGGGGATATCAGTTCTGGAACTTTTAACTGGGAATCAGCCTGCAATTCCTTAAAAGCTCTTGCTAAAACTTCTCCCCTTGATTCATATAATTCGCGTATGTTCATGATGAATGAGTTTTGATTATACTTTATAATCCTTCCTGTTTATTACTACTATTTTAAAATAATTCTTTTTTTACTAAGAAATATCAATCATGCCTTTCTGCTGCTTCTGAACAATCTCATCTTTTTCCTTACAATATCTGTAATCTGTTCTCTTGCAGGGCCAAGAATCTTCCTTAAATCAAAGACTTCAGGCTTTGTCATTATCACTTCGCGTACAGCTGCATCAAATGTAAGCCTTAAATCAGAATCTATGTTTATCTTGGATATGCCTTCTTTTACTGATTTTCTTATGTGCGCATCTGAAACACCTTTTGTTTTCCTGAGCTTTGCTCCGTATTTCACTGCTTTCTTCACAATATCAGGGGGTATGCCTGATGCTCCATGAAGCACGAGAGGTATCCTGATAACATCCTTTATCTGTCTCAGCCTCCTGAAATCAAGCTTTGACTTTCCCTTGAATTTGTATGCGCCATGGGATGTGCCTATAGCAACTGCGAGAGTATCAACCCCTGTTCTCTTTACAAATTCTACAGCTTTTGCAGGATCAGTGAGAGTGACTTTTCCAGACACTTTGTCTTCAATCCCTCCAAGCGTGCCAAGTTCTGCTTCTACGCTCACATTCTTCTTCCTGGCGAGAGCTACAGCTTTTCTTGTGATTGCTATGTTCTCTTCAAAAGGCAGGTGCGAGCCGTCTATCATTACAGAAGTATATCCATTCTTTATTGCTGCTCTTATATAAGAAAGCTCTTTGCCGTGGTCAAGATGCAATGCGACTGGCACTTTTGCTTTCTTTGCTGCTGTAAGCGCTATTGCTGAAAGATACTCAATCCCTGCATAGTCTATTGCTCCTTCTGTTGTCTGGACTATTACAGGGCTTTTCTCAAGCTCTGCAGCGTTTATTATGCCCTGGAGCACCTCCATATTCACGAAGTTGAATGCTCCCACTGCATATCTTCCTTTCCTTGCCTTGTTTAGGATTATCTTGTTTGTTGTCAGCATTTTTATTATTCCGTATCTGCTAACGCCATCAGGTCAAAACCCTTTCTGATAATATCTCTTGTGCGTCGCGGGGGGATACCCCCTACGGGGACGCAGCACTTTCTATGAACCTGATAAGGGTTTTGAAGGTGTTAGCAGATACATTGTTGCTTAATCTTACAATCTTGCTTTTACATCAACTGGATATTTTTTCAATGATATCATTAGATTGCTGTGGGTCATCAGCTTGTTCTTTGCTCCGTAGTTTGTTATGACTGACTCTGAATTGGTGATGCCCCATCTAAGCGCAGCCTTTATATCATTTTTAAGTATGATTCCTGCGAGGAATGATGCTGCGAATGCATCTCCTGCACCTGTTGATTCAACAACAGGAATCTTGTGGGCAGGCGCCCTGTATGTCAGCTTGCCGTCATAGCAGTATGCCCCTTTATTTCCATCAGTTATGACTACTACTTTTGGGCCAAGTAAATGGACTTTCCTGAGCAGCATCTCTATTGTATCTTCTCCAACAAGCAGGCCTGCTTCCTCTTTATTGAATATGAGTAAGTCAACCTTTCTTAGAATGGGCTTCAGGAATAGCTTTCCCTTTTTTACAAGGTATGAGCTTGGGTTGAATGCTGTCATTATGCCTTTTTCTTTTGCGTATCTTGCAAGCTTCTCGATTGTCTTGTATGATTCTCCCATCATTGATGAAAAATAGAGCCATCTTGTTTTCAGTTTCCTTAGATTTATCTCGTTGAATGACAGATCATTGTTACTTCCTTTGTATGTGAGGATTGTCCTGTCATGGCCCTCTGCATCAAGTATCACAGAATAACCTGACCCTTTCTCGTTTTTGTATACAAACTTTGTATTGACCTTCTCTTTCTTGAGCAGTTTTAATATATTCTTAGAATTATCGTCATTTCCTATCTTGCCGAGCCATGCGACTTTCAGCCCAAGTCTCCTGAGCGCAACAGCAGTGTTTGTCCCTCCTCCTCCAATGTCAAACCTGAGATCATCAATAACTACTTTTGAGCCGAATGGCACAAGAACACAGCCGTGCTCTTTCCTGACTTTCGCTTTTCTGAAAAGCTTTGAGCCTGTCTCTACAAAAACATCAACTGTGCCGCTCCCAACTGTGATTACATCAAACATAATCCTATTGCAGATGCTGATGTATTTAAATGTTTCTAGCCCATAGGGATATTGTTTAAAGATAAGTTTAAATATAACCTCTAATTTTGTAATAATACAACTATGGATTATGCTATGATAAATTTGGGAAAATTTGAATATTTTAAATACCTAGATTTATCAATGTTCTATTACTTTTTTTGGTAATTGGAACAGATAGTCGGGAATCTGGCTGGAAGTTCCATCTGCAGTGGATAATTTCTAGTTAGATTTCTCATTAAAGATTGACATCAAAAAGGTGAGGTATTATGACAATATTAGTGAAAAAAAATGCAACAGAACAGCAAATTAAAGCAGTTATGGAGGCTCTTGGGAATATAGGGCTTGCAGGATCGCTTGTGCAAGGCGAGACTCAGAAGATGATATGGATCAGAGGAGAGGAGACAACAAAGATGGACGCTATAAAAGCGCTGGTAAATTATGAGGGTGTGGAGAAAGTGAACCCTGTCAACGAGTATTAT
The DNA here is from genome assembly GCA_030670545.1 of Candidatus Woesearchaeota archaeon. Lineage (GTDB taxonomy): Archaea > Nanobdellota > Nanobdellia > Woesearchaeales > JAGLGH01 > JAGLGH01. The sequence continues at coordinate 10,523 of DAOVBM010000036.1, read as the reverse complement.
AAGATAGTAAGCAGGAAGTTCAATCCTGATTATAGTGATGTCTCAACGACAAAAATAATTGATGTGCAGGGAGTAAAAATAGGAGGCAGCAAGCCAGTTATTATAGCAGGGCCGTGTACAATATTCAATTATGATCAGCTGCTTGAGACTGCAAAGGCTGTCAAGGAAGCAGGAGCTGATATACTCAGGGGAGGAGCCTATAAGCCAAGGACCAGCCCTTACAGTTTCCAGGGCCTTGGAGAAGAAGGGTTAAAGATAATGTACAAGGTGGGCAAGGAAGTGGGTATCCCTATCATAACAGAAGTGCTTGACACAAGAGATGTGGATATTGCAGCAAAATATTCTGACATCCTGCAGATTGGAGCCCGTAATATGCAGAATTTCGAACTCCTCAAGGAGGTTGGAAAGCAGCAAAATCCAGTGCTTCTCAAAAGGGGAGGGCTTGAGCCTACGCTTGAGAACTGGCTGTGCTGCGCAGAGTATATCATGATTGAAGGCAATCAGAATATAATACTGTGCGAAAGGGGAATCCCTACAAGAATGAGCGGTGAATACAGCAGGAACACCCTTGATTTCAATATAATAAAAGCAGCCCAGGAAAAGACATACCTTCCTATAATTGTTGACCCAAGCCACGCATCAGGAAGAAGGGATATGATTGAAGGCCTGAGCAAGGCAGCATTGAGCATGGGAGTGAATGGGCTGATGATAGAAGTCATGAGGGATAATGAGGAGCAGCATATCAAATACACAGTTAATGGTGAAAATGAGATTACAGGATTCTGTGATTATAAGCAGAGTCTGGAAGCAGCAGATTTCAAAAAGCTTATGGGATGCCTGAAGAATATGTATTGAGCAAAGGTCTATTGCAGAATAGATCTGCTCTATATCTTATAGAAGCTTTTAAGGACTGTCTTTTCGTCAACAGGCAGGGCTGTTTTATTGTTTTCTTTCTTTATTTTTCCTATCTGTTCAGGAAGGGCGAAGTACAACCTGCTATCTTTTGATTTCTTGTCTTTTCTCATTATTTCTATGATCTTATCTGGATTCTTAAAATTATATTCTGTTGGCAGGCCTGCAGCTTTTATAAGCTTGTTCTGTCTTTTAAGAGAATCTTTATCAAGGAATCCCAGTATATTTGCAATCTTTGCTTCGTATACCATTCCTAAAGCCACTGCTTCTCCATGAGATATCTTAAAATTCTCGTATGCTTCAATCGCATGGCCTATTGTATGGCCATAGTTAAGGATTTTCCGTAGTTCTCCTTCTCTTTCATCCTTTTCTACAATATCAGCTTTTATCCTGCAGGATCTTTCAATTATGTGAGGATAGAAACCATCAGGTCTGGAAGTGATATTAGCTTCAAGATAGCTGAATAATTTTTTGTCTGAAATCATGCCATATTTAATTATCTCTGCAAAACCATTTCTTATTTCCTTCTCTGGCAGAGTTTCAAGTGTTTTTATATCTATGATAACTGCTTTTGGCTGGTGGAAAGTCCCAAGCAGGTTTTTGCCTTCAGGAATATCAACTCCTGTTTTCCCGCCTATACTGCTGTCTACATGCGCTAATAGTGTAGTAGGGATCTGCACAAAGCCTATGCCCCTTTGATAGACTGATGCTACAAATCCTGCAAGATCTCCGGTAACTCCACCTCCTATCGCTATGATTGTCGAACTCCTGTCAAATCCTTCTTTAGCAAGCTTTCTTCCAATCTTCCCAGCCATCTCCCATGTTTTTGATTTCTCACCTGCAGGGAATTCCAGCAATTTTGCATCATAACCTGTAGAATTCAGCAGATTTTCTAAGTTTTCGCTGTACAGCTTCCTTGTATTGGAATCAGTTATTATTGCGCATTTTTTAGAGCATAATTTAGTGAAATCAAAATTAGACAATATATCTTTGCCTATCATGATATCATAGCTTCTTTTACCCAAATTTACTTTTATTATTTTCATTGTTTGGCAGTAATGAATTGAAATTTATAAGCTTTTCTGTTCCCACTATTTTTTGGCAAGAGGTATATGCATTATAACATTTAATATCCTGTTAGTATAGTAAGTAAAAAGTCAGATGTCATAGAGCACAAGCATCTTCAAAACTCTCGATGTATTTTTAGATGGCTCTGCGTCCCCGTAGGGGGCTTCCCCCCGCGACGAGCAGGATAAAGGAAAGGATTAAGTTTTGACTGATGATGCTGGTGCTCCTTGAATAGCATATTTTTTACTTACTCAGCACACCTTAAATTCTGTTGATACAGGTATTTATCCTATGTTGTCCAGTACACTATGCGCATCAACAGCATGGATGCTTTTTTCTATGTCTTTCCATATTTTGCCTGCAGCTGATTTTATCTTCATTCTTATATATTCACTCTCTGAATTCGAGACTCTCGCAAGCCTGTCTGCTTCTATCAATCCATAAGGATAGCCAGGAAAGACAGGGTCAGTTGAGTTTGCCTTGAGCAGGCATGCTATCTTATTTATAGAATATCTTATCTTATTATATACTTCAAGCTTAAAGCAGTATCCTGAGCTTTTGTGCAGCTTTACTATATAGATATCTGCAGGATGAGCCGGATTATTGTTTTCTGCAATAGGATAATAATACCAGGCGTAATCTGGAGCCATGGACCTAAGCGCAGACACCAGGCTTACTCCTGTTTCTGTAAAAAGATGTGTTGTTTTTGAAAGCCCGCAGACTGCTATCCCCCTTTCCTCAGCTTTTGAATACAACTTATTGAAGAATCCTTTTTCATAAGTCTTTGATGCAAGCAGATCCCCATCCATTACAATAATATCTTCTTTGTCCATAGATTCTGCCAGTCTTGATGCTATGTCAAACTCAGCAAGTTTTCTTGCAGACTCGCATATCTTTGATACTGCAACCCGGTGGGACCCAGTCATCAATGTCTTATCAAAAGAATCAAAACTGCCTATCTTTATATCATAATTAATAGGATAGGTCTTGACATTATAGAATATTTTATCCCCCTCCCTATACGCTGAGGCAAGGCAATAAAATTCGTATTTGTTTGAGCTCTGCCTTTTGTTATTCCTGTAGATAACTTCATAAATCCTTATCATATGCAGAGAAAAATCCGGCGAGGATATTATCTCATTATTGCCTCCGTCTATGAAAGCTATTCTTATGCTGCTGTCTCCATCTCCTTCTATATTATGAAAATTTTTACCTGTGAATCTGGATGGCTTGTAAAGCTCTGAGCTGAAGTCGCAGTATGTTCCTTTATCCTGCGCTTTTATATTTATATCATCCAGAATATTCTTAATTATATCTTTCATTTTTTGTTTTTTATTAATCATCCGAAAATAAGTTTGAGCAATGTTATTACCAGTCCTGCAACTATTGGGATGGCCAGATTGTCGTCAACTTCAGTAAATCCAAACTTGATATCAATTCCCTCTACAAGCATTGCTATTATTGAAGAGATAAAAGCATAGATAGGATTTACGAACAGCATAGCTCCAAAGAATCCAGCCAGCCCTCCGATCAATGCTGTTTCAAGATATTTTCTTGAAGAGAACGGGTGCTTCAGCTTTCTTTTATGCTGTATCCTAAATAGTGTTGCAACAGAATCTCCAAGCGCCATTATCATTATTGCAGCAAGCGCAGTATCTTTACTGAACAGGAGAAGAGAGAAAAAAACTCCCAGGAGATAGAAGAATGCTCCCCTGCCTGGAAATGCCTTGATATCCTTTTCTCTTTCAAAGTGCTTGAGAAGCCAGCTGATTCCCCATACCTTATACTTTCTTGAGATGATGGATAATATGAACCCAATAAATATCAATACAGCTATTTTTCTAAGGTCAAGAATCTCAAAAGCAATAAGAATGATAAGTACAACTCCTGAAAGCATATGGAAGAGCTGCCTTTTTACTTCTGTGAAATGTTTATTGTCCATATCCTGTCAACCTCATCAGTCTTTTAAAAATGTTTTTCTTTTCTTCAAGATAGACAAAGAAAGTTCCTATGCCAAATCCAATAAATGCTCCAGTGATTACATCACTCAGGTAGTGCATATCAAGGTACACTCTGCTGAAAGCTACCAGGACTGCAAAAGCTATCCAGAATTTCTTGAGCCTGGGGTATTCCCTGTCTAATACAGGTATTGCTGCAAAAGCAGCTGCTGCATGCATGCTTGGGAATGAATAATTCAATATGTGTATGAATGGATAAAACTCTGTTCCCAGTATCCTTTCCCTTGCTATTACAAGCTTAAGTGCAAAAACAATGATGATCGTTGTAATATAGCTTGACCATAATGCAGGAATCCATTCTCTTTTCTTCTTGCCCCACAGGAAAAGCGAGGTGATGACTATAAGCACGATAAATGTGCTGCCAAAATTTGTTATCCCATGCATAATTATATCAAAGACATCAGCCCTTATCATGCCAGCCAGATCCTGCGCAAGATTGTCAAACCTGAAGCTGGCAACTATTATCGCTATAGGCAGAACTGTTAAAAAAACAGCCTTTTTCCAGTTTGCTTTGGTATTCTTCACTTTATAGCCTCTTTATCAGGAGATAAAAGATACTGTTGCCGCTTAGGCATATTGCAGTTACAGCTATTCCTGCAAGCGTTACCCCTATTATTACAGCATAACAAAATTTCCTTTTTGACAATCCCATGATATATGAACCTAGCGCCCCTGAGTAGACTCCACTTCCAGGAAGCGGGACAGCTATGAAAAGAGCAACACCAAGCTCACCCCATTTTTCAATAAATGAGTGTATTTTTTTCTGTGTCTTTATGACATAATAATCATATATCTTTTTGAAAGGCTTTATCATAAGGAAAATATTAATCACCTTATTTAGCAGGATGTATATAATCGGGCCAAGGATGATGTTTGTGATTACGCAGATAAAGAAAATTGCAGCCCAGTGAAAGTCTGTCCTGAATATACCATAAGGTATTGATGCCCTTAATTCAAGAAAGGGCAGTAAAGTAAGCCCGATAATTATCAGTATTTCAGTCTGCATTTTTTTACCTTTTGTTTTATATATTCTTCTTTAAGGCAGCATTTGACCATATCTTCTGGTTTCATAAATCTGCGCCTGATTGTTGCGCATATCCTTCCTTTGTCTTCAAAAGTGCTGCTGTGCTTTCTTTTGAATGCTGCTACATGCTTTTTTGATTTGAGTGGAGGCCCGATCCATGTCTTGTATCTGCCAAGCTTTATATCTTTTATTATAAACCAGAATATTGCATATATTCTCTTGTCCCAGCTCCATCCTGATTCAATTATCTTAAAATCATTATCTTTAAGGCTTTTTTCAGTATAATCAAATGCTTTCAGCAGTCTGCATCCAATTATATCAACCTTGCCTTTATCAGGCAATGCTTTTACAATTATAAGCTTATTGGAACCTGCCCTTTTCTTTAGCTCTCCTAAAGAGAGTTTCTTTTCTCTGAAAAAATCCTCAGATGGGTTTTTCAGGAATCCTGCTGCTTCTTCTTTGAACTGTTCAAATTTTTCTTTTGAGAGCGCTGCTGCAGCATTCCTCTCTGGCTGGACTGGATCTATCAATATAAGAGGGCTGTAGGTCTTTGACCTGTCCAGGATGCTGCCGTGCTTCATGACATCAATATTTACCTTTGATTTCCATGCTGCAGCATTTTTCATAAGGTTGGTGAATCCATGATAATATATTACAAGGACATCAATTACATGGCCGCTGAATCCCTGTATATAGCTTTCTGCGCCATATACTCCCTGGGCCTTGCAGAACATCTTTGCAAGTATGATATCATCCCTCAGCTTGGAGTTTTTGCTGAGCTGTGATTTTATCCATCTGACATGCAAAGGGCTTGCATCAGTCACATTCACTGCCTGTTCTGGCTTTGTTATCTTATACACTGGAACAAGCTCAAAATTTACAGATTTATATATTAACTGGAAATAATCCCTGCTGCCGTGTATCCTTACAAGCTTGTTTCTCCTGAATGGCTTAAGCATATCTTCAAGCATGTCTGAGAGAGATTCGTCAGTGTATTGTCTGCTGAACCTGAAGAATATATCACTGTCAAATTTATGCTTAAGAAATGTTCCTTTTGCGACTGAGCCTCCGAGCATGATTTCTGCTTTTATGCCTAGCTGCTTTTTCCTTTTTTCAACTTTTGATATGAATTCATCTACTATTGCCCTTACTTTTGCTTTTTCTGCCCCTGAAGGCTTATTAGTAAGGAGAACTTCATCAATTATCTCTTTTTCAGTGTTTTTTGGTGTATTTGTGTCCATTAAAACAGAATAAAAACAGAAGGGTATAAAAACTTTATTGAAAATTAGGAACAAATTTAAACAGCTAACAATTCATAAGATAAATGGAAAAGCAAAGGAACATCTGTCAGCTTGAAGAATTGGGCCTGAGCTGCATAGGCTGCTGCGGGTTTGATTTCACTGATAAAAAAGAAGTAATAGAAGCATTGGACAAGAATACTGTTGAATTTGAAGATTTCTCTGATATGGCAGAGTTCAGGGACAGGCATCCAAAAGACATCTTAAGGATTTCAGGCATATGCTATAACCTTGTCTGGAAGGATAAGGGAAAAGGTATAATCTTTTGTCCGCTTCATTCTGATCTTCCTGGAAACAAAGGAAAAGACCTGCGTGAAAGGCACTGCCATCCAGAGCATTTGTGCAGGACAGCGTATGAATTCAGCAGATGGAGCATGGAAAAGCAGGACAGGTTCGTCAGGTTCCTGAGGTCAAAGGATATGGATTGGTATGAGTATTCTATAAGCATAGATGATGGCTCGCTTCTTGATGAATTTGACAAAAAGAAGGTGTAATAAGTCATATATAAAGGAGCATAAGCATCATCAGGTCAAGATGCATGTTTCAAATCTATTCTAGTTTTTTCTTTTCCTTTGCGCAGCTAGTGGCCGTCGCTGATACAATGGTATCAGCAGGCAAAGATCTTATTAGAATTGATTTGAATCACAAGAAGATTTAAGATTAATATAAATAAAATCTGTTTGAAGATACTATTGCTCTCATACATACAAAAAGCAGTAACATTTATATATAAGTGGGTCTTATGATTATATGTGGTTGAGGTGGTTCACAAATGCGCAAATTAAATGTTTTGATAATACTTTTTGTAATGATTATATCTATAGCAACAGCAGGAGCAGTTACACAATTCAAGACAAGTATATCTCCAGGTTTCTATGAGCTTCCAAATCTTGATGAAAGGGCGGAATTCACGCTTGAGATAGAAAACCTTGAAAGCGAAACAAAACATTTTAGGATGACGCAGATGGATCCGCACTGGATGATACAGTCAGACCCTACTTCTCACTGGACAAGCGGCATAACTGTGCCTGGAAGAAGCAGTGTTTTTGTAAATCTTTATGTCAAGCCTTCAGGAATAGATACTGGAAGGTATAAGGTAATACTTCAGATAAGGCCAAAGGATGAACAGGTGATGAAAAAGGAAGAGCTTATCATTTCGATACCTGAGCCTTCATCAAGAGTATACCAGCCAGCTATAAAGACAGAAATTGAAGTTAATGAGGAGAATGATCCAAGAGAACCTTTTAGGATAAGCATACACTTAAAGAACCAGAACCCTCTTGATATAACAGAACTCAGGATTCTTGTAAGGAGCGACTCAGAAGAGGGAGATGTCCTTATAAATCAGGAGACAGTGACCTCATTAAAGCCTGTAGGTGAGAGTGGGGATGAAAAGATTGTAGTCCTGACAAAGGCGCTTGATCCAAGGATGACCCCTAAGAATGATAAGATAAGGGTAACTCTTTTCTATAATAATGAGCTTGTTGAGCCAACAATACCTGCAAGTGATGTTGAGATCATAGCGTATTCAGAAATAATACTTTCAGAGGAGATAGAAAAGAGCCTGCTGAAGAGAGTGACCACAACAACATACACAAATGACGGCAATGTCGATAAATCAGAGACAATAAAGATAAGCACAGGATGGTTTGCAAAGATTTTCACAAAGACTTCTCCTGAATCTACGTTAATAAAAGACGAAGGCAAGTATTATTTTGTATATGACCTCAGTCTTAAGCCTGATGAGACAGATTCAATAACAGTATCAACAAACTATAGGATTCCAATAGCATTGCTTATAATAATTATCCTTATAATAACTGGATATTTTGTTTTCAGGAGTCCAATAATTATCACAAAAGAAGTAAAGGAAATACATAAGACACATGACGGGCTTTCTGAAGTGAAAGTGCAGCTGCACATAAAGAACAGATCAGCCATGACTCTTGAAGATGTCAGGATAATTGATAAGATACCTTCTATAGCACATCTTGAGAAAGTATTCCATGTAGGAACTCTTGAGCCATCAAAGATTGCAGAGCGTGAGAAAAGCGGCACTGTAGTCAAGTGGGAGATTGATGAGATAGAGAGATTTGAGGAAAGGCTTATAGTTTATAAGATAAAGACAAGGCTTGCAGTATTGGGAGGATTTAATTTGCAGCCAGTGATTGTGAGGTTCAAGACTCCCAGAGGGGAGATAAGAAGGGCAAGGTCAAAGATGGTGATTGTAAAGACTTGACTTTTCAGGAGGGGAATACCTCTGTTTTAAGAAATAGTGGTACCCTTAAACTTCTTTCCTTCAATACATCTTCTTAAATTCTCAATATCCTTTCCCAGAATAATAACTCTTAATCCCAGCTTCTGAGCTTCAGCAGAGGCTATAGGGTCAAAAGGCGCGTGCATGCCTGGTTCCCATTCCTCTCCGACAAGTTTCTTAATCCCTTGCCATGTCAGGCTTTCGATAGGCTTAGCATCAGGATACTTCCTTGGATCTCTGTCATAGACATAATCAGTATCAGTAAGATTTATTATCATTGATGAGCCTAAATTCTTTGCAAGTTTGACTGCGCAGTAATCAGTGCTAAATCCTGGCTTCCATCCGCCTGCAACAAGTACATCTTTATCAAAGCTGATTTCTTTTTCAGGATTTTCTATGATATTGGGATGTGAAATGTCCTTTAGAAACATCTTGAGAAGGAAGGCGTTCATTCTTGTGGCCTGTATACCAAGCCAGTCAAGGTCTTCCTTTTCTGCAGAAATATTTTTTTTAACAGCTTCTATGTAATTTCTGCTTGTCTTCCCTCCTCCTGTAACAAGAACAAACCTTTTGGTTTTTATCTTTTCTTTTATTAATTTACAAAACTTTTTCAGAAAGGCTGTATCAATAGAATCAGGTACAATAACAGCTCCTCCAACAGAGATTATAATAATTTCCTTTGTCATGTTTCAATACCCAATACCTATAATGCTTACTCCAATAATGATTAGCCCTATGCCTGACCATTTCCATGCATTCATTTTCTCTTTAAGATAATACACTGACAATATGCATGTCCAGACATAGCTTGTTGCAATGAGCGGATAAAGCAGGGACAGTTCAGCGAAAATATAGGCAGGAATTGCTATTATTGTTCCAAGCCCATAAATCATTACGCCTATTATCAATGGCCTGTTTCTTATAAGCTTCATTATATTGAATGACAGAAGTGATGATGCTTTCTTGAGATATACTGCTCCGAATGATGCAAGAAGCGCTGATATAAGCATAAGCAAGACTCCTATTAGCTCTTTCATTTTGTGCTGCCCACCCCTATCGATGTTATGCCACAGATTATTATGATTATACCTATCCATTTTAAGGGATTCATGCTATCTGTACTGAAAAATGCAGGAGATGCAATACTTACCCAGATATAGCTGAGCGCAAGCAGAGGATAAAGGATTGACAGCTCACCGCCTCTGAATGCCAGTATCATAAGCACAGCTCCCAACACATATAGGATCATACCTGCAACAACGAGAATTATGCCATTTAGTTCTGGAAACAAGTTCATCCCTGATTTATAGAATATCTGGGCAGCTGTAATAATAAATGTGATAATAATGATTAATGCAACAGCCCATAACTTTGTCTTTGCCATTGCTTTATTGAGGAACTATTGGTTTATATATCTTTCCAATTAGAGTATGTAATAAGTGGATTCAGACGTTCAAAGAGTTGTCTTGCTATGCAAGCCAAGGCCCACTCCTAATTTATTTCTTTCTCCTAATAACAAATAGCCCAACCAACACAGCAATTAATCCTAATCCTAAAGTAATTATACTAAACTCAGGAATCTCTGCGCTCACAATAGTGGCATTGTCAAAAGCAGTCAATGTTGAGAATCCTGTTTTGCTGCAGGTTACATTGTAATCCTTTAATCCTTCTGTCACAAATGTCCTGTTGTAAGTGTATACAGCGCCTTCAGCCATTGGATAGTTTCCGTCAGTGAAATAGATTGTACAGGTTGCTCCTGTGATAAAGCTGTCATCTGTCACATTTCTGTAATCTGCAGTGAAATGCACTTCAGCGCCTACAAACTTAGGATCATCTGCATCAATTGAAAGATTTGCATCTGCTTCTGCTGCATAACCAGAGAAAGATAAGACATCAACAGTTAATGTTGAGTCTGTACATTGAATGTTTGTACATCTTGGAGCAAG
>DAOVBM010000071.1 GCA_030670545.1 Candidatus Woesearchaeota archaeon | reverse complement strand
CCTCTGTGGAAATGCCCCTGATTCCAGTTGGCAGCTAAATACAAACTCCAGCCCTTTCTTTGCTCTCTTGTAAAGCCCTGCAGATAAGAAACCCAGAACAATTACCGCATGATCCCTTGGATAGACATAAGGATAACGCTCTCCTTTAGGAGTTGCAAGGCAGCCTCCGTTCCTGAGCTGGACCTTTTTGATTACTTCAATGCTTTTTTTGTATATTGCTTCAGCTTTTTTAGTATCAATCAACTTGAACCTCCTTTTTTACAGCCTTGTTCCATCCTTCAGGACCTATATCTCCTGCTTTTAAATACTTTTTGGAAGAATATCTCCTGTTTTTATGCATTACAAGATAGCCATTGTCAACATTATCAAGCATTTTGAAATCATTTTGTGAATCTCCTATTCCTATGGTCATAATCTCCCCATATTCTCTTTTAAACAGTTCAGACAAGATCCTTACAGCTTTCCCTTTATCGCTGTTTCCCATGATATGATAATACCTGTCACCGATAGTATAATTAAGTTTTCTCTTCTTTATTTCTGTTAATATCTTTTTTTCATGCAATGGGTTCAATATTCTGAATGCTGAATCAAATTCACGCCTCTTTGCTAATCTTGCCTCTTCTCTTGATAATCCTGCATCTTTTGCAAGTTCATCTACGCTCATATCATGGAAACATATAAGACCATATCTTTTCTTTATGCTGCTTAATACTTTTAAAAGCCTCTTATATCCTGCTCCAAGCCGGATTATGAAATAATAGCGATCTTCTTTATTATACTTGAACCTGAACCTGAAATATTTTTTAGGTATAAATATTCCTCCTCCATTTTCAGATATGAATGGGTGCTTATTCCCCAGCTTTTTCCTGTATTGTTCAATCTCAACCCTGGTCTTGCTTGTGCATATAACAAGGGGAATCTTATTTTTCTTTATGATGTTCAAGGCTGGCTTTGCCTTTGCATATGAATAAGTATCATGGTCAAGAAGTGTACCATCAAGGTCTGTGAATATTATTTTTCTCATTAGTCTGCATATTCAGATAGATGATATAAATAATTTGTTGTTTTGTCAGTATCTCCGAAGGAGATACTGTTTTAATGCAAAGGTTTAAAAATGATTCTTGGTTTTGCACAATTACTGTCCCTATCTAAAAGTAGTAACCTTATAATCAATGGTATATGTGTATAATATGTTAAAGAATTTATAGAATAATGGTGGTTAAAAATGGCTCAAGATAAATTAAAATATGATGATCTAGTGCTTGGAGAAAAAGCAAGAAATGCTTTCCTGGCAGGAAAATCATTTAATTATATCAAAGACAATTGCGCAGTATATCTTAACACAAGAGAAGTCTATGCAGGTCTCCATGTTACAGATTTTGCAATCGCAGCAATTTTATCAGGTGGCAAATCCATTTATATAGGCGATGCAGGATGCGGAAAATCACAGCTTGTGCATGATTTCCATAATAATTATTTTGGCGGAAATAAAGCTGATGGTGGTGATGGAATCTGGATAAGGGGAAGGCCTGAATTAGACATATACTCAGAGGTATTCACACAGCTCAACATAAATAAAGCTGCAAGAGAATTGACAGGAAATATTGATGCTTTAATATATATAGTGGATGAATTAAACCGATGCCCGCCTGTTGCGCAAAACCAATTTTTGCCAATAGGTGATGGAATGATGGATTATAATGGAAAAAACATTGAGTTAGGCAGAGATGGATATATTGCTGCTATAGCAACAGCAAATATTGGAAATGGGGAATATAAGGGGACATTTGAGTCAGATGAGGCTCTTTATAATAGATTCAGTATAGCGATAAATTTTAATTCTGAGATGTTTAAGCCTACACAAGAAGATGAGATGTTTCTTGATTTTATAAGAGAAGCAAATCCAAATATTAAAATATCCCCTTTGAGAGATATTTCTGCGAGGATTATTAAGGCAAATAAGAAAATAAGAAAACAATCAAGAGATCTAGGCATTGAAGCTATAGGTGTCAAAAATTATCTGCGATTTGGATTAAGAAATTGCCTGGCTAATGGAGAAAAAGAAAAAGGCATGATGCACTGCCAGGATTGTTCTAATAATGATTCAGGAGAAGCTTTATGTTCATTGATTAGGTCTCCACAGCCAAGGACATTGGATACCCTATCAATATATGCAGCAGGTTTGTATTATCTTGCTAAACTAAAGTATCCAAAGCAGCAGGTTGATACAATTGAATTGATGTTCAAAACATTTGAATTGATTGGGGCTTATCAAAATCTATTGAATCCTATGGTATTGAACAGTAATTATTCTGGTAACAATTCAAAGATGATGGCTGATGTTGTTAGCAAACTTAAAGATGATTTCAGAAAAAATGAAGATTATATCCTGACTGGTTTGTCAGAAGCAATAAATGGGAAATCAGTAAAGCATTTTTTCGAACAGGATGGAAAGATAATGGATTATTCAGCATTAAACAAAGAAGCAAAAAAGCACTTTAAGGAGATTAGCCCTTTTGTGGACTCAAGGGAGATAGGCCTTGGATGGGTAAAGGATTCTATTGATTTTAATGTTAGTTACAGAAGCAAATTAAAATGAGTAAGATGGATGTAATTGGAGACACCTGCAAAGACAGAAGAATAGATTATAGTCTCATTGATAAGATTAATAAGCAGTATGAAACAAAAGCAAGAAAGGCAAAGTTAAAGGCAAAGCTGGCTAAGAAAAAAGAAACGCAAAACCAAGAAAAAGAAAAAGCAGAGCAGAATCCTGCAAATGATATCAACTACATTAAAACTCCTGATGAATTGAGAAATATTACTGGTAATTACTCCTTACATAAAGGAATATATTTGATAGATTTTGAGATTCATGTTCCAAATGGTTGCGGATTGATTCTTGAGCCTGGTGTTGAGTTTTATTTCACAAAAACTGCAGGGATTACCTGTAGGGGCAGGTTTGAAGCAAAAGGAAAAAGTGGATTGGAGGTTTTGCTTACTGCAAAGGATAAGCAAGATGGATGGAATAATCTTTATCTTAAAGGAGGGGCTGAAGCAATTCTTGATTATGCAGGATTCAGTTATGGAAAAGGGAGAGTTGATAAAGATGGAGATATAAGTGGTGGGGCAGTGCTTCTTGAATCAGAAAAAGGACTAAAGCCAGGCATAACCATCAATCATTCCTGTTTTGAAAATAATTCTAATGTGGACTGTGGTGGAGCAATATACAACTACAAAGGAGATGTTATAATCAAAGAAGATAACATATTCAAGAATAATTCTAATGTAGACTGTGGTGGAGCAATATATAATTATCATGGAAATGTTAGAATCAAAGAGAACAACAGATTTGAAAAGAATTCTGCTGAATCTAAAGGTGGAGCGATATATAATATTCAGGGAGATATTAGAATCAAGGAGAATAATAGATTTGAAAATAATTCTGCAGATTTTGGTGGAGTGATATATAATGAAAGAGAAGATATTAGAATCGATAAGAATAACAAATTTGAAAATAATTCTGCTAATGAAAAGGGTGGAGTGATATATATTTCTATGGGTCATGTTGAAATAAATGAGAACAATAGATTTGAACATAATTCTGCTGGAGATTATAGTGGAGCAATACATAATTATTTAGGAAAATTGAAGATTGACCTATCAAAAAACATTTTCAAAAACAACACCCCAAATGATATTTCAGAGGTATAAAAAGTGAGTCAGACAAACATAATCGGGGACACCTGCAAAGACAGAAGAATAGATTATAGTCTCATTGATAAGATTAATAAGCAGTATGAAACAAAAGCAAGAAAGGCAAAGTTAAAGGCAAGGTTGGCTAAGAAGAAAGAAACACAAAATCCAGAAAAAGAAACAAAAGAGCAGAATCCCTTACCTGATATTCACTATATTAAGACTCCTGATGAACTGCGAGATATCAAAGGAAATTATTCACTTCATAAAGGAATATATGTTATAAACTTTGATATTTATGTTCCAAAAGATTGCGGGTTGATTCTTGAACCCGGTGTTGAGTTTTATTTCACAAGAGATGCAGGGATTACATGCAAAGGTAGATTTGAAGCAAAAGGAAAAAGTGGATTGGAAATTTTGCTTACTGCAAAGGATAAGCAAGATGGATGGAAGAATCTTTATCTTAAAGGTGGAGCTGAAGCAATTCTTGATTATGCAAGGTTCAGTTATGGAAAAGGGAGGAAAAACAAAAACATGTGGGATAAAGGAGGTGCAGTGCTTCTTAGTGGGGAAGATAATCTGAAACCAACAATATCAATAAATCATTCTTATTTTGAAAATAATTCTGCTGAACAGGGTGGAGCGATATATAATAGTCAAGGAAAGATTATAATAGGTCAGAGCAATAGATTTGAAAATAATTCTGCAGATTGGGGTGGAGCAATATCTAATGATAAGGGAGATATTGGCATAAAAGAGAACAATATATTTGAAAATAATTCTAGTAAATGTAGTGGTGGAGCAATATATAATTATCTGGGGGATATTATAATTAAAAAGAATAATATATTTGAAAATAATTCTGCAGATTTTGGTGGAGCAATACGAAATTATCTCGGAACACTGGACATTGACAAATCGAAAAACATTTTCAAAAATAACAAACCAGATGATATTTACGAGAAGTGAAAATGAAGAAAACAAACATAATCGGGGATACTTGCAAAGACAGAAGAATAGATTATGGTCTCATTGATAAGATTAATCAGCAGTATGAAAAAGAAGCAAGGAAGGATGAGTTAAAGGCAAAACTGGCTAAGAAGACAGAAACAGAAGAGCAGAATCCTGCACCTGATATTAAATATATTAAGACTTCTGATGAATTAACAAAAATTCAAGGTAATTACTCCCTGCAAAAGGGACTTTATGTGATAGATTTTGAGATTTATGTTCCAAAAGATTGCGGATTGATTCTTGAACCCGGTGTTGAGTTTTATTTCACAAGAAATGTAGGGATTATATGCGAAGGTAGATTTGAAGCAAAAGGCAAAAGTGGATTGGAGGTTTTGCTTACTGCAAAAGATA